>JBDKJU010000059.1:0-11407 GCA_039796435.1 Pseudomonadota bacterium
CCATCAGCAATCAAACGCAAACACATGACTTGCATACATTGACCGAAGCCACCAATGCGCTTTTGCAACGTATACGCGCGGGCATTGAGGCGCAAAAAAACTTTGCTGGCAATGTCGCGCATGAACTACGCACCCCCTTGGCGGGCATACGCAGTCTGGCCAGTTTCGGTCTGTCACAGGATGACAGCGCCTTATGGCAACAGCAGTTGCACGCCATACTCAAAAGCGAGCAGCGTGCCTCGCACCTCATCGACCAGTTGCTTGATCTGGCCTATGCTGAAGAGGCCGGCAACCGACTGAGCATGCACGGCGTGAGGGTTGATATTCTGGCGCAGGAGGCCATGCTCAAGTTTGCCGTGCGCGCCGACCATGAGAACGTTCTGTGGGAGGCCCGTGGTTTAGAGACGCCCACCACTGCCTGGGCGCACGAACAATTGCTCTGCTGCATTTTGGATAATCTCATCGACAATGCCTTTCGCTATGGCAAAAGCACTGTCGCCAAAACCGACACAGCCAGTGAACACAGAGTAGTCCTTAGCCTTGAAGAAAAATCAGCGCATGTGTGGCTCTCGGTCACCGACAGCGGGCATGGCCTGCCGCAGGACTGGCAAGACAATCTTGCCAGACGCTGGCAGCAAGGCCGCCTCGGGCAAGCCCTGGGTCTGGGGTCCGGTCTGGGGCTGGCCATTATCACCCAGTACAGCCAGATCCTGCGCGCCCGCATTGTCTACCAGCAGACGCCATTTGGTGCAAAAATGAGTGTGGTACTCGCTAAGACCGCGCTGGCTGATACTCCGGCACCCAGCGTTTGAGTTCTTCTTTTAACTGCTCTGGGGCCTGCAGCTGTTCAAGCCAGGAAATCAGAGTAGGCAGCTCACCGTTCAGTGGCTGACTTGGGGCAAGCAGGCGCAAACGCTCATGGCCGGTGGGGATCAGCTTTTCATAATCCGCCATCCATGATTCGGTGAGCTTTTCACCCGGCCGCAGCCCCGTCACTTCTATCGGATAGTTGTCCGGGTCTTGCCCCGAGATCATAATCAACTCGCGGGCCAGATCCACAATGCGCACCGGTTCACCCATGTCCATCACGAACACCTCGCCATCACGTCCCATCAGCCCGGCTTGCAGCACCAGCTGCGCTGCCTCTTGCGTGGACATGAAGTAACGCGACACCTCCAGATCAGTCAGGGTAATGGGCTCGTGGCGGGCAATCTGCGCCTGAAACTTGGGCACCACCGAACCTGAACTGCCCAGCACATTGCCAAAACGCACCGCGATGAATTGCGTCGGTGCGGTTTTATTTTTGCACGCCTGAATAATGCGCTCTGCCAGACGCTTGCTGGCCCCCATGATGTTGGTCGGGTTCACCGCCTTGTCGGTGGAAATCAGCACCAGCTTGCTCACTTTGGCCGCGAGCGCCTCCTGCGCCAGCACATAAGTGGCCAGACTGTTATTGCGCAAAGCCTGCCAGGCATTCTCATTTTCCATCAAGGGCACGTGCTTGTAGGCCGCCGCATGAAAAATAATATCTGGCTGATGCGCGCCCAGCACAGTGTGCAGACGCGCGCGATCTTTTACGTCACCCACACTTGCCACCACGGTGTGTTGATACGGCCAATGCAAGGCTTTTTCAGTGAGGGTATACAAGGCTGCCTCTGAAATATCAAAGGCCACCAGTTTCTTGATCGGCAATCGACACAGCTGCTGGCACAGTTCTTCGCCAATCGATCCGCCTGCCCCGGTCACCATCACGGTCTTCTCATGCAGCCACGAGGCCAGCCCCTGATCGTCAAGCTTGATCGGGTCTCGGCCCAATAAATCTTCCAACTCCACCTGCCGCAAATTGCTCACCGCCATCCCACCCGAAATAAGGTCATGGTAGGACGGCATGGTCAAAATGCGCAAGCCCGCCTGCGAGGCAATGCTGGCGGCACGTCGTCGATTTTGGTGCGCAGCACGTGGCATGGCAATAATCGCCTGCACCGCCGAGTAGCGTTCTGCCACTTGAGGCAATAAATCCAGCCCCCCCAAGACTGGCACCGCGTCTATGGCAAAACCATGTTTGCCTTTGTCGTCGTCAAGCAAAGCCACCACCCGCCAACGACTGCTGCGCATTAATTCATGCACCAGCTGCGCCGCCTGTTCACCCGCCCCCAGCACGATCACGGGTTCACCACTGGCCGCATGCACACCATAGACACGGTGCTCTTTCCAAGAGCGATACATGAGCCGACCACCAGCCATCAAGAGCAGCAGCAAGACAAAATGCAAAAGCAACACCGAGCGCGGCACCCGCGTCTGTACCTGCGCCATAAACAACACCAAGGGAATCAGCGCCGTGGCCACTGTCGCAGCCAAAGCAATACGACGCAAATCATTCAAGCTGGCAAAATGCCACATGCCCTTGTACAGACCAAAACTGAAAAACGCCAGAGCATAAACAGTGATCACGATAATCAAACTTTGCCAAATCTGATATTGCGCAAACACACTGTCATCAAAATTAAAACGTATGTAATAGGCCATCGCCCAAGTGCAAGCAGCCGCCAGCACATCGTAGGCATACGCTGTCACCATTTTGTGATTCAGACGAAATACCTCCCCCAAGCCACCTAGACTGCGATTGCGCAGCCGCGATACCCACAGCATCATGCCCATGTAGGGCAAGGTCGCCAACAACCCAGCGGTCAGCCAAGACAAGTATCTGTTCGCCCCCAAGTAGGCCAAGCTCAAACAAAAAGCCATGTACACGGCGTATACGGTAGCCACCGTCTGATGGGAATGACCTGCTATCACCAACTGTTGATACACATGCTGCCTATGCGCCTGGGTAATATTTTCGCCACGCACCAAACGACGCAGCAAGGTTACCGAGGCATCTATCAAAAAGGGGAAAAAGCACAGCACCAGGTAAGCCAAATCAAGCTTTTTGTGCTCTATACCCCACAGTCCTAAAGCTGCTGCCAAGAGGCCCAAGCTGATCGAGCCAACATCGCCCATAAAAATAGGCGTGGCGCTGCCATCTGCTCTCGGTCTGGGCCAGTTCCACAGCAAAAAACCCAATGCGCCGCCCACTGCTGCCACGGCAACCTGTGCCAGGCCCACACTCGCCCCCGCTACTCCTGCTATCGCTAACCCAGCAAAGCCAAACACCGCTTGAGCACCGGCCAGCCCGTCACTGCCGTCCATAAAGTTATAGCAATTGGCGAACCACACACACAATAAGCAAGCGCTCACTAAACCATAAATGCTATGCAAGCTTGGCAAGGCCATACACACCAAGGCGGCGGCCAAAAAATGAGTGAACATACGCAAGCCTATGGACAGGCTGCGCAAATCATCCAGCAAGGACACAAACGCAACCAAAGCCACCCCTGCCAAAATATTTATTGGCACCTCGACGAAGGCAAGCATCAACAGCACTGGCAGGACGATGCCCAGCCCCCCAAGTCTTGGCGTTTCGTTCAGGTGCAAGGAGCGTTCATTGGGAATATCAGCGGCCATGGCCAACTTCCCGGCGCGAAAGCGACTAACCAGCACATGGTTAATCAGGACAGCACACAACATGGCACACAGCAGCAACCAACCCAACCACTGTTCCCAAGGTTGCCGAAAAATGGACAGAGACATCATGAATTCATGGCACTATAACCGATTAGGCTGGTAAATGTCCTCCTGCTAAAAAAAAATTTCACCCCTGAAGCGCCAGTCCATCGCTAAAAAACTCTATTTACTTGTCATTTAATGAGCAGTATTTCAATTTACCATGCTGACTATTGACCAAACTTGACTCCTGCATTTAGCCATTACTTGGCTATTTTTTGCTCTCCTCTAGACTGTCTTAAAAAGCGATTTTTTGCCCGACTAAATTGTTGCAGGATGACAACAATTGCAATCGATTGTCTTCCGAGGCAAAGTAAATAGTCAACTAAAGCTAGGCGTTGCCGACGACTTAAGACAAAATAGCCACAACTCCGCAGATTGGCTGGGGAGGCGGTTTAGTACACCACATTGTTTTTCGCTTGGGCAGTCGCCACAACTTCCCTTGCAAATATCCCTTTAACTTGCTTCATTTGAGGAGAGCTTTTTATGAAGAAAAATCTGATTGCGCTTGCCATTGCTGGCGCTCTCGCACTCCCTTTAGCTCAAGCACAGAACGCCAACGTCACCCTCTACGGTGTTGCTGACGCGTATTTGTCTTTCGCTAAAACCGGTGCTGGCGCTGCTAACGGCGCAACCTTTAGTCAAACCCGTCTGGAATCCGGCGGCATCTCCGGCAGCCGCTGGGGCATCCGCGGCACCGAGAAAATTGGCAATCTGAATGCCAATTTCACTCTGGAAAACGGCTTCAGCCTGGACAACGGCACTTTGGGCCAAGGCGGCCTGCTGTTTGGTCGTAAAGCCACTGTTGGCCTGTCTGGCGGTTTTGGCGCAATTGACCTCGGCCGTAACTACGCTGCCGGCTTCTACAACGTGCTGGCCAACGAGTCCCTGGGTCTGTCCAACTTCAGCCCAGTGGCCAACCTGATTCTGGTGCCTTTCGCTGGCGATCTGCTCCGCATCAACAACAGCATCACCTACACCTCTCCTGCTCTGGGCGCCTTCAGCGTGTCCGCCATGTATGCCTTGGGTGAGGCCGCCACTGCCACCAGCAACGCCAACACCAACAGCCTGTTCCAAGTGGGCTTCAATGGCAATGCCGGCCCTGTAGCCCTGGGTGCCAATTACTCCAAGCGTCAAGCTGGCTCCACCAACATCGCAGGCTTTGTCGGTGGTAACTTCGGCATGTTCGGCGTGCAACTCGTTGGCGACCAGAACAAAACCGCTGCTGGCGTAAAAACCAATGTGTATGTTCTGAACTCCACCGTCAGCTTTGGTGCCGGCAAGCTTTTGGCTGGCTATGGCACCACCAAAACCGACGGCATGAAAAAAGGTTCTGTTGTGACCGTTGGCTATGAGCAAGACTTGTCCAAGCGCACCACTGTTTACTCCTACTTCGCGTCGGGTAGCCGTGCCAGCCTCGGTGCCGATGGTCTGGGCTACACTGCCGCAGTGGTCACCAACGTTGTTGCGACGCACAAAAATGAGTCCGGCAATCCACGTGATCTGGCCTTTGGTATGCGTCACCGCTTCTAATCTGGCTTCTGCTTGATTGGATGAAAGGGCCCCGTTGGGGCCCTTTTTTTATGTTGTTTTTTGGCGACTTTTCTATCGGCTTACGACGAAATTCTCTTGAAATATACCATTTAGCGGGGCCCTTTGCTAAAATCGAGTGGTTGTAACACTTTTTTCTGTTTTACATTTTGAATCCTTGGAGGGATATCTAATGCAATTATCTAAATTATTTGTGGCTGTGTCGGCTGCTCTTGTCGGCTCTGCTGCCATGGCGCAAACCGCCAGTGTCACCTTGTATGGTGTCGTTGACACCGGCATCGCCAGCAACACTTTCAAAGTCAGCAACACCGCTGGCGGCGCTAAAGTCACCACCCTGACTGAAGACGAAGGCCGTTCCGCCCGTTGGGGCATGCGCGGCACCGAGAAAATCGGCGCACTCAATG
Organism: Pseudomonadota bacterium; assembly: GCA_039796435.1. Classification (GTDB taxonomy): domain Bacteria; phylum Pseudomonadota; class Gammaproteobacteria; order Burkholderiales; family Casimicrobiaceae; genus JBDKJU01. The sequence goes on from JBDKJU010000059.1 coordinate 5,559, forward strand.
CCAACTTCAACCTCGAAGGCGGTTTCGGTCCTGACACCGGTGCTGCACCTACCGCTGTGCTGTCTAACGGCGCTTCTGCATCCCCATCCCTGTTCAATCGCCGCGCTACCGTGGGTCTTTCCGGTGGTTTTGGTGCTGTTGACCTCGGCTACAGCTTGACCCCTTTTGATGATGTGCTCGGGATGGGCCACCAAATGGGCGCCAACAGCTGGGAAAATCTGAACAACGGCGTGAGCGGCGGCCCTGGCTTTGCCAAGACCAACAATTTCCGTAACTACTACAACAACTGCGACAGCTTGGCTTTTGACGCACGTTATGGTAACTCCATTTCCTACGAATCCCCTGTTATGGGCGGCTTCTCTGCCCGCACGCAATATGCGCTTTTGGGTGAAAATACCGTTTCTGGTCCTAAGTGCTTTGGCTGGGATACCCGCGTTCGTGGCAATATCGGCCCTGTGACCGCTGGCCTGGCTTATGCTAAGCATGGCAATTTCAACATCTCCGGTGCCTTGATTGACGCTGACGCCATCCGTGGTGCAGTAAAAGCCACCTTCGGCATGTTCGAAATTGATGCTAACGTCGAGCGCGCTAACTACAAACCTCAAGCTGCTACCGGTGGTAAGTACACCTATACCAGCATGGGCTTTGGCGCCGTCGCCAATCTTGGTTCCACCCGCGTGGGCGCGCAGTACCACAAGCGTGACAACGGTGTGGCCTATCTGTACAACGTGACTGCTGCCGGTGCCTCTACCGCTGCTGTTCCTGCCACTGCGTTTAACAATAGCGCTGCTTCTATCGCTAACTGGAAACAAGGTGGTGGTCAGCACTTCACCGTTAAAGTGGATCACAGTTTGTCTAGCCGTACCCGTGTGTACGCTTACTTCAGCACCATGAAGAACGAGCTCAACCACTTCGCTACCGCTAACAACCAAGCCACGGTTCAGAACTTGGTTGCTGGTATTTGGCACACCTTCTAAATTAATCTTTCCGCTTATTTAGCTTAAAATTAATTTAGTCACAAAAGCCCGCACTGTCCGCAGTGTGGGCTTTTTTTATGGATAAATTTATCTCTCATTTTGATCATGCCTTGCGCACCTGTTTTTCTGTGCACCGAAGCACGCGGGCATGTCCCGAATTAGCTGAAAACTCAAGAAACCTAGACACAAAAGACAAGCTCCTCTCTAGTGGTCTTATGCGCGTCAATCATGCAGGCGAAGTTGCCGCCCAAGCTCTGTATCAAAGCCAACAGCTGACCGCACGTCACTCTCATTTACAACAGACATTAAAACAGGCGGGGGAGGAAGAACTAGACCATCTGGCCTGGACCAAGCAACGGTTAGATGAGTTAGGCGGTCGGCCAAGTTTGCTGAATCCCATTTGGTACGGCGGCGCCTTTGCTCTGGGTCTGCTTGCAGGCAAAATCAGCGACACTGCCAACTTAAGTTTTTTGCGTGCTACTGAAGAAAAAGTATCGCAACACCTCGACAGTCATCTTACGCTGCTGCCGGAGCATGATTTACGCAGCCGCAGCATTGTCAATGCTATGCGCAAGGAAGAAGCCAAGCACGCAGAATCTGCCAAGCATGCCGGGGGCAAGCCACTTGTTAAACCATTTTCTTTTGTCATGGATTTTTACGCAAAAACCATGACCACCTTGGCTCAGAAGATTTAACTAATTGAAAAAAATAAGTTTTTATTTTTAGCCTAAAATATGCTTGCATCATTGCATCGGAGAACCTATGTTAAACCTCAAGCGATTATTTACCCCTTTGATGCTTGCTCTGTTCCAAGGCATGTTGCTGCTGGGGGCATTATGCACATCGGCTCACGCCGCAGCAGGCAATGGCACTATTGTCGGCTATTGGAATGAAGGCATGATGCAACAGGTACGGCCCACCAAACCGGGGCCACCCATTGCGGCACGCATGATGGCGATTACCCATACCTGCATTTACGATGCTTGGGCCGCCTACGACACCAAGGCCCTAGGCACCCGCATGGGCTGGCTGCTGCGCCGTCCTGTGGCAGAACACACCGAAGCCAACAAAAAAGCCGCTATTAGCTACGCGGCGCATGCCTGTTTAAAAAACCTATTCCCCACACGCATTGCCCAACTGGATGCATTGTTGGTGACGGCTGGCTATCCCGTATTGACGGCCACCCCTGTGGCTGGCACCCCGGCTGATATTGGCCTCAAAGCCGCCAATGCCGTGCTCGCCTACCGTGCCACCGACGGCTCGAATCAGACCGGCAGCCTGAATGGCGGGTCGGCCTATTCCGACTACACCGGTTATGTGCCCGTCAATACCTCTAGCCAAGTCAATGACGTCAACCGCTGGCAGCCTTTGCCACCGGTATTTCCTCAAATCTCGGCACAAAAATTCATTGCGCCGCACTGGGAAAAAGTACGGCCATTTGCTCTGAGTAGCGCCTCTATGTTCGATAACTTAATTCCGCCACCTGCTCTGCACCCAAATCAGGACTACTTTGATCAGGCGGCAGATTTGCTTGACTTGTCCGCCAATATGACGGATGAGCACAAGGCCATTGTCGAGCTGTGGGCGGATGGTCCTGATTCAGAATTGCCGCCCGGACACTGGGGCTTAATTGGTCAGTGGTTGTCGAAAGACCGCAACCAAAGCATCGACACAGACGTCAAAATGTTCTTTGTCATCCATAACGCCTCTTTTGACGCAGGCATCGTGGCTTGGCACATCAAGCGTAAATTCGACTACGTGCGCCCGATTACGGCTCTGCGCTACATTTACAACGGGCAGACAATAGAGGCTTGGGGTGGACCCGGCTATTACAACCCGAGCAACCCCACACGGCCCTTTGCCAAGCAAATCCAAGGGCAGTTTTGGTCGCCGTATAACCCCGGCAGTAACCTGACCCCTGCATTTCCAGAATACACTTCTGGGCACAGTATTTTTAGCCGCTCCTCCGCAGATGTGCTCACGTTCTTCTATGGGTCTAATGCCTTTGGGTACACAGGTTTTTTTCCGCGCTTGACCTCCCGTGTGGAGCCGGGCTTTGCCCCCTTTAACGACTACTCATGGTATTACCCCACGTTCAGAGACGCCTCTGATCAAGCCGCGATGTCACGCCGTTACGGTGGCATCCACTTTGAAGATGGAGACCTCTCGTCCCGCGTGTTAGGTGAGGCTGTCGCCAAACAAGTATGGTGCAAGGCAGTGGTGTATTTCAATGACCCGAATCTGGCCACTGCGCAAGTGTGCAAAGCACCGGCGAGCAACTGATCATTGATATAAAGTTTTTTTAATCCACCAAGGCAGAGACAAACTCCTCTGCCACAAAGGGGCGCAGATCATCAATCTGCTCCCCAACCCCGATAAATTTGATGGGCACTGGGTGCTCTTTAGAAATGCCCACGACTACGCCACCCTTGGCACTGCCATCAAGTTTGGTCACCACCAAACCGGTAAGGCCAATGGCGGCGTCAAAAGCTTTGACTTGCGCAATAGCGTTTTGTCCCGTATTGCCATCGATAATCAATAAAGTCTCATGCGGCGCCAAAGGCAAGGCCTTGGCCAGCACGCGTTTGACTTTTTTTAACTCCTCCATCAAATGCAACTGACTAGGCAAGCGCCCGGCTGTGTCAGCAATAACCACATCCACTTTGCGTGCAATTGCCGCTGACACGGCATCAAACATGACGGCGGCTGGATCTCCGCTTTCTTGCTGTATGACTGCAACGCCATTGCGTTCACCCCACACCAGCAGCTGTTCACGCGCCGCCGCGCGAAAAGTATCTCCGGCGGCGAGCAGCACGGATAAGCCTTGCGCCTGAAAATGTTTGGCTAATTTGCCAATGCTGGTGGTTTTGCCTGCCCCATTCACTCCCGCCACCATGATCACATACGGCGCATGGTCTATTTGAGTCAGCCTACCTTCGATGGGCAACAGCATCTCTATCAAACAAGTCTTTAGCACATCCTTAGGGGTGCTTGAGTCAGCCGCGGTTTTACTGGCCAGCTGCAAACGGCTCAATAAATCTGCCGTAGCGGCCACGCCCACATCACTGGACAAGAGTAAGGTCTCAAGATCGTCCAGAGTCTCCGCATCCAATTTTTTGTTAGAAAATAAGCTGGCGAATCCAAGCTTGGCGCGCGTATTGGCCAGACCACGCTTGAGCTTCTCAGCGAAACTGGTCTTGCCTGAAGCAACAGCAGTGTCCACAGGCGAGGGCTCGGGATTGGTGGTGGGCATTGCAGCAGAGGCAGGGGATTCCGTGGCTGCTGTCTTTTTGCGAGAAAATAGCGAAAACATGAAGTGCGTATTTTATGGTTAAGTCGAAAACTGCCCCACGGTTCAATCAGGTTCGTCTGCAAGCAGGGAAATACCGGGGCAGCATTTTGTACCTTGGAGAAGCTGCCGAACACAGCCAGGCTGTGGCATTGCGCCCAACCCCTGCACGTCTGCGTGAAACGGTATTCAATTGGCTGGGGCAAAACCTCGACGGCCTCACCTGTCTTGATTTATTTGCCGGCTCTGGCATCATGGGTTGTGAGTCTGCCAGTCGAGGTGCCAGCGCGGTCACTTTGGTAGAGGCAAACAGCACTGTCGCGCAGCAGTTACGTAAAAATCTGGCACGCCTTCAACTTCACGAATGCACGGTGTGGCAGGGCAGAGCAGAAGATTTTGTGATGCATTGCCCTAGCGCCTACGACCTGGTTTTATGCGACCCGCCGTATGCGCTCGCAAGTCAATTCTCAGGCAATTCAAAACTCAGACAAGTAGTCAAAAGCAATGGGTGGTTATACTTCGAAGCCGGCCATGAAATCAACGCAATAACTGGTTTCACCCGCGTGAAATACACGCAAGTCGGACAAGCCCATGGTCATCTTTTTTTAGCCGATTGAGCAACACCATACTATGAGAGCGGTATACCCCGGTACTTTTGACCCCCTTACCAGAGGCCATGAAGATGTGGCGCGCCGCGCCGCCCGTCTGTTTGAGCATGTCGTCATTGGTGTGGCGGAAAGCCCCCGCAAGGGCACCCTATTCAGCCTTGAAGAACGTGTCTGCCTGGCACGCGAGGTATTTAAAGATGAGCCCCGCATTAGTGTCGTCGGATTCAACGGCTTGCTGTTGCATTTTTTATACGAACAAAGAGCACAAGTGATCGTGCGTGGGGTGCGGGCTGTGTCAGATTTTGAATACGAATTTCAAATGGCCGGCATGAACCGCAGCATGGACCCCAAAGTGGAAGTGATTTTTTTAACACCCGCCGACGAGTTCATGTTTGTCTCTGCCACCATTGTGCGCGACATTGCCTTACATGGCGGCGATGCCTCACCCTTTGTGTCCCCCTCCGTGTGGTCTGCACTTAAAGTCAAACAAAAAAAATAATGGCCCTCAAGATCACCGACGAGTGCATCAACTGTGATGTGTGCGAACCTGAATGCCCTAACCAAGCTATCTTTCAAGGCGAAGAGATTTACCAGATTGACCCACTGCGCTGCACCGAATGTGTCGGTCACTTCAATGAGCCCCAATGTCGTGTGGTGTGCCCAGTGGACTGCATTCCCAACGACCCCCATTTTGCCGAGTCTCCGCATGAGTTGCGCTTGAAGTACGACTATCTCATGAAAGAGCAATCCAAGACCTTGCACAAAGCAGCCAAGGATGCGGCGGCAAAAGATGCTGCTGATGCCGACAAATCTGCACACAAGTGAATAAATTGCTTGCTTTTCAGAGCAATTAGCAGTAAAATCCAAGTTTGACGATACAACTGGCAAAAATGGGCGCAACGCCCATTTTTTTTTACCCAATTTTCAGCCGTGAATAATCTTGATGCGCTTTTTGAGCCCACCTTAATTGGTATG
>JBDKJU010000060.1:0-4432 GCA_039796435.1 Pseudomonadota bacterium
GCCCCACCGGAGGCGAGCCGTTTCTTTAAAACGGCTCTTCGATTCGGGGCGCGGCAAAGTATTGCCGCTCCTTCGAATCCCGAACGCGAGCTGCGCTCGCTCCCGTCCCGCCCAATAAAAAAACCACCCTACTTGCGTATGGTGGTTTGTTTATTGGCGGAGACGGAGGGATTCGAACCCTCGATGCAGGTTTAAGCCCGCATGCTCCCTTAGCAGGGGAGTGCCTTCGACCTCTCGGCCACGTCTCCACGACGAAGACTGAGCATTATAGCTTAAGCCTTGGGTGCGTCTAAATCAAATGCCTTGTGTAAGGCGCGCACCGCCAGCTCCATATATTTGTCGGAGATGATGACCGAGATTTTGATCTCAGAGGTGGAAATCATTTGGATGTTAATGCCTTCTTCCGACAGGGTTTTAAACATCAAACTGGCCACGCCAACGTGCGAGCGCATGCCAATGCCCACCACTGAGACCTTGCACACTTGTGGGTCACTTTCAATCGAGGCGGCGCCCAATTTGTCTTTGACCTGTTCGTTCAATACCTTTAAAGTTTTTTGCAGCTCACCACGCCCTACGGTAAAACTAAAGTCGGTGAAACCATCATGGCTGGCATTTTGAATGACCATGTCGATGTCGATATTGGCGGCGGCCACTGGGGCCAAGATGCTGTAGGCAATGCCGGGCTTATCAGGCACACGCAGAACGTGGATTTTGGCTTCATCGCGGCTAAAGGCGATGCCGGAGATGACGGCTTTTTCCATGGAGTTATCTTCTTCAAAAGTAATGAGGGTACCGGACGTCTCTTCGATGTCCAAGGGCATATTGGGGTCGGTGAGGCTTGAGAGCACACGCGTGCGGACTTTATATTTGCCAGCAAATTCAACCGAACGTATTTGCAGCACCTTAGAGCCCAAGCTGGCCATTTCCAGCATTTCTTCAAAAGTCACAGTGGCCAGACGACGCGCCTCTGGCACCACGCGCGGGTCGGTGGAGTACACCGCATCGACGTCGGTGTAAATCAGGCATTCGTCAGCCTTCAGCGCCGCGGCAATGGCCACGGCCGAGGTGTCTGAGCCGCCCCTGCCTAAAGTGGTGAGGTTGCCTTCGCTGTCGGCGCCCTGGAAACCGGTGACGATAGGCACGATGCGGCGCGCCAAATCTGCGCGTAAATTGCTGTCGTCAATGGCTTCGATGCGGGCTTTGGTGTGGGCGCTGTCTGTGAGCACCTTGACTTGTGGGCCGGTATAGCTCTTGGCTTCAACGCCTTCCTGCTTCAAGGCCATGGCGAGCAGACCAACGCTAACTTGTTCGCCAGTGGAGCAGATGACATCCAGCTCGCGCGGGTCTGGCTCTGCCTGAATTTCTTTGGCGAGCGCAATAAGACGATTGGTCTCGCCTGACATGGCGCTTGGAACCACCACCACTTGGTGCCCGGCACGATGCCATTTGGCCACGCGCTTGGCCACGTTTTTGATGCGCTCGGGGCTGCCCATGGAGGTGCCGCCATATTTATGTACGATTAATGCCATTGCTATTGCTCTTACTCTTAAATTCTTCGAAACACGAGGGTGCTATTGGTGCCGCCAAAGCCAAAGCTATTGGACATCACTGCGTTTATTTTCTTGCTGCGCGCCACTTTTGGCACCAAGTCTAAATCGGCCACCGCCGGATCAACCTCATTGAGATTGATGGTGGGGGGCAGGGTGTTGTGGCTAAGTGCCAACACACTGAACACCGCTTCGATGCCTGCTGCGGCACCGAGTAAATGTCCGGTCATGGATTTGGTTGAGCTAATCGATACCTGTTTGATGCTTGCTCCAAAAGCTCGTCGCACTGCCATCGCCTCGGCCACATCCCCTAAGGGGGTGGAGGTGCCATGGGCATTGATGTAGTCAATCTGCTCAGGGTTGAGGCCCGCATTAGCTAGGGCCGCCAGCATGCAACGGCGCGCCCCATCGCCATCTTCTACCGGCGCGGTGATGTGGTGGGCATCACTAGAGGCACCATAACCGACCAACTCGCAGTAAATTTTCGCTCCACGGGCTTTGGCATGTTCGTACTCTTCCAGCATCAGCAGGCCACAACCTTCGCCCAAAACAAAGCCGTCACGGCCAGTGTCCCAAGGGCGGCTGGCCGTCTCTGGCGAATCGTTGCGCGTCGATAATGCGCGCGCTGCATTAAAACCACCAATGGCCAGTTCACACATGGTCGACTCAGTGCCCCCCGCTAGTACCGCATCCACAGTGCCGTACTCAATCATACGCATAGCATCGCCCAAGGCATGGTTGGCAGTGCTGCAAGCGCTGACGGCTCCGTAGTTGGGGCCTTTAAATCCGTACTCTATTGAGACGAGGCCAGCTGCCATGTTGCTGATAGACCCAGGAATAAAAAACGGTGAGATTTTGCGCACCCCACCTGCGGTGACCGCGTCACGGGTCTCTTGAATCATGGGCAGGCCGCCAATGCCCGAACCTATGTTGATGCCAATGCGCTCGGCAAAAACAGGATGCTTTTCAATACCCGCATCGGCAATGGCTTCTTTTGCCGCCGCCAAGGCATGGTGGATAAAGGTATCAAAACGCCGCGCTTCTTTGGGCGACATGTACAGCCCCGGATCAAAGCCCTTGACCTCGCCGGCTATGGTGGTGGGCAATTGGGCTTTCACCGCATCAAATTTGGTGATCTGAGTGATGCCTGAGCGCCCATGCACTATGCTGTCCCATGCAGCGGTCACCCCAATACCCACGGGCGAAACAATGCCTAAGCCGGTGACCACCACACGACGTTGACGATTTGCGTTCATGTTCTTATCCTTAAAAAACAATGCCGAGCAAGCTCGGCATTTTGACCACCTAAGCTTGCGTCGCTAGGTTTATTGTTTGGACTTGACGTAATCAATGGCCGCTTGCACCGTGGTGATTTGTTGTGCATCATCATCAGGTATCTCGGTGCCAAACTCTTCTTCCAGCGCCATCACCAATTCAACGATATCAAGTGAGTCAGCGCCTAAGTCTTCAATAAAGGAAGATTCGTTTTTGATGTCGCCTTCAGCAGTGCCGAGTTGGTCGGCAACAATCTTTTTGACGCGGGCTTCGATATCACTCATTTGTCTGTGTCCGTGGTAAGCAGGGTATGGAAAAACCAGTATTTTAACCGAATTTCAGGGCGTTATTTTGCGCCCCATTCAGCTCATGTACATGCCACCATTCACATGCAAGGTGTTGCCCGTGATATAGCCTGCGCCTGCGCTCGCCAGAAACACCACGCTCTGGGCAATATCGTCAACCTCTCCCAAGCGCGCAAGTGGTATCTTGCTGATCAGCTCTTGCCTTTGTTCTGTAGGCAGCACCCGCGTCATGTCTGTGTCTATAAACCCGGGGGCGACACAGTTGACGGTGATGTTGCGGCTGCCGATTTCTTGCGCCAGTGATTTGGTCAGGCCGATGAGTCCGGCTTTGGCGGCCGCGTAATTTACCTGTCCGGCATTGCCCATGCTGCCGACCACGGAGCCAATATTGATGATGCGGCCTTGACGTGCCTTCATCATACCGCGCATCACGGCCTTACTTAGTCGGTAGACCGCCTTTAGATTGGTGTCCAGCACGGCGTCCCAGTCGTCGTCTTTCATGCGCATGAGCAGGCCATCACGCGTGATGCCGGCGTTGTTGACCAAGGCGTAAATGGAGCCAAACTTTGCCTCTATTTCTTTCACGGCGAGCTCTAGGGCGGGGGCGTCGTTCACGTTAAGCACCATGCCGGTGCCGCCGTGTTCGTGCAGGGCAGTACTTATGCCCTCTGCCCCTGCCTCGGAGGTGGCGGTGCCCACTACCGTATAGCCAGACTTGGCAAGGCTTAGGGCAATGCCTGCGCCAATGCCGCGACTGGCGCCTGTGACTAAGGCGACTGGTTTGCTCATTGCAAGGCCTCCAAGGTTTTCGTGATGCTGTCGGGGGTGTTCATGTTCAGCACGCTAATCTCTGGCGCTATGCGCTTGCACATGCCCGACAAAGCCTTGCCCGGGCCACATTCAACGATGTGGGTGACGCCTTCGCTGGCCATTTTTTGAACAGTCTGCAACCATTTGACCGGGCTGGCGGCTTGCTTGGCCAATGCGGCGCGTACTGCATCTGGCCCTGCTGCATCCGAGAGGTCGGCATTGTGGGTGAGTCTTATTTGCGCAGGGGCGAACGCCAAGCCAGACAAATGCTCTGCCAGTCTTTGCGCTGCCGGGGCAAGCAGGCTGGAATGAAAAGGGGCCGAGACTGGCAGCAGCAAGCCACGTTTTGCGCCCTTGGCTTTGCAGTGCTCTATGGCGCGCTCCACTGCCCCGCGATGGCCAGCAATCACAGTCTGCACTGGGTCATTGAAATTAACGGCTTCTACCACTTCTTGGCCCGACACTTCGGCACATGCGGTCACCACACTTTCAGCG
>JBDKJU010000061.1:0-8284 GCA_039796435.1 Pseudomonadota bacterium
GCTTCAAGCGCTCCAGAGTCATCGATACGCCCATTTTGATTTGTTCGGCGCTGGAGGTGTTGTCGGCCAGGGCCATTTCGAGAAAATCGCGCACTTCCACCATGCGGCTGGCAAAGCCTTGCACGGCGTAGTCACGGGCGCGCGCTTCTTCTTCGCGGGCACGCCGACGCAGATTTTCTTGTGCTGCCACAGCCCGCAGCCATTGGTCTTTGTGATTGGCAGCGTCAAGCTGGGCAGCCGCAAGTTGTTCTTCGAGTGTGGGCGGTGAGGCTTCTGACGTATTTTGTGCCTGTTCTATGGCCTCTTGTGCCATTTGCGCAGCGGCCAATGCCTCCGGGCTGTCGGCATTGATGATCGTATCGCTTGCGTCTTTTTGAGAATCTTTTGGGGCTTGGGGGTCTTTTTCGGTGCTCATTTTGGTGGTGAATTTAAATCCACACCGCAAATAAGGGTTATGATGGGGTTTTCAAGTATTTTTTTAGTTTTTTTCAACAATAATGCACAAAAGTTACCCTAAGTCTTCAAAAAGACGTGAGTTTTTATCTCTCGGTGTGGTCGGGGCCGGCCTGCCTGCCGTGGTTCTTGCACGAACAAGCAAATCGGCTGGTTTGTATTTTGCTCCTGCTTTGTTTGAGTTAAAGCCCGACAGCGTCAAGGTCTGGGTCAGTGGTGCGGGCACTGGGCAAAAACTGCATGTGCGCTATTCGGAGTTACCAGACAGGGGGCTTGGACTACGCAGCGCGGAAATAACGCTGAATGCGTCCACAGACCAAACTGGCACAATGGCACTTGCCATTCAAACAGGCAAACACTATGCCTATGCGGTGTATGAAGGTGATGTGGCGCTCAGTAGCGTGGCCGAATTTGCTGCTCTGCCCACAACCGGGGTGCGGCTGGCGTTTTCGGGGGACATGGAAGAAAACCACAGGCCTTTTACTTTGTTTGACAGCATTCGCAAGCAGCAACCTAATGTCTTTTTGCATTTGGGTGACACGTGTTATGCCGATCATCCCAAGCGTGAGTTTGTGCCCAGTGTGGCGCACTATCGCCGCAAACACAGCAATGTGCGCAAAGATGAGCACCTGCAGGGGTTCATGCAAAGAGTGCCTCAGTATGCGATCTGGGACGATCATGAAACCGCTAACGACTGTCACGGTGGGCACCCCAATATGGATGAGGCCGAGCAGGTATTTCGCGAATACTGGGCCTGCGACGGGGTGGCCAAAGGCTTCTACCGCAATGTGCCGCTGCATGCGGACATGGAGCTGATCATTCTGGATTGCCGGCGCTTTCGTTCACCCCAAAGCGAGCTGGACAACAGCGACAAGTCTATGTTGGGAAAAACACAATTGGCCTGGTTTTTGAATCGTCTTGAACACAGCAAGGCCAAGGTAAAACTGGTGGCCAGCTCAGTGCCCTTTCATGGGGGTGGGGCTGACACTTGGGGCAATTACAAGACCGAGCGTAAGCAGATAGTGGATTTTATTGTCCAGAAAAAAATACACACCGTGGTGTTTTTAAGCGCTGATTATCATTTTGCGCGTGATTGGTCAAATGCCAAAACCGGTATTTATGAGTTCATGGTGGGGCCGGTGGCAAGTTTTCTGGGCATGGACCGCAATGGCAACCGCGAGCGGCACGGCCGTGGTCCTCATGCCAGTTATGGTGACGGGGTGAATTATGGGCTGATTGAATTGCGCGGGCAGGAACTGCTGTTCGAGTGCCGCGACCTCAATAATGAGGTGCGCTGGTCACGCACCTTAAGCATTTAATCATTCAAAAGGGCAAAGCTCAGTCCGTATCAAGCGGATGACCCAAGGCTTGTGCGCGCCCTTTGCTCATGAGGTCTTGCCTGGGTGTCAGCCAATCGTGCATATTGCTTGTACACAAATCTTTCAAGACATTGATCCAGAGATCATGGTCGTTTAAGGCAGGGATATAGCGAAATTCTTTGCCTCCGGCGTGCAGGAAATCAGTCTTGGCTTCAAGAGCAATTTCTTCCAAGGTCTCCAAACAATCTGCGGCAAAACCGGGGCAGAAAACATCTAGTTTTTGCGACTTTTTTGCCAATGACTTGACCGTGTCGACGGTATAGGGTTTTAGCCACTCAGCTTTGCCGAACCGTGATTGAAAACTGACGCTGTATTGTTCCTGATGAAGCCCCAATGCCTCGGCCAATAAACGTCCCGTGGCGTAGCAAAAACAATGGTAGGGGTCACCTAACGTGAGGCTGCGTTTGGGAATGCCATGAAACGACAGCAGAAGATGGTCCCCGCGCCCTTCGGTGCGCCAGAATTTCTGCACGCGGGCGGCCAAGGCAGCAATGTAGCCCGGGTGGTCATGGTAGGTGGAGAGGGTGCGCACTGCCATTTGCCAGCGCTGTTTCTGTAGCACCCGAAACACCTCGTCGTTCACGCTCGCCGTGGTGCTGGCCGCATATTGCGGGTAGAGCGGGAGCACAAACAATCGGTCACAACCCTGCGCCTGCAGTTGCTCAATAGCCGACTGAATCGAAGGCTGGCCATAGCGCATGGCCAATGCGACCTTAACTTGCCCGGGTTTAATGGCTTCGCCCAGTGCCCCTTGCAGCAGTTCGGCCTGACGCTTGCTGTGCATCATGAGGGGGGAGCCTTGGTCAGTCCACACGGCGCGGTATTTGGCAGCTGATTTGCCCGGGCGCGTTCGCAGGATAATGCCATGCAAAATCAACATCCATAAAAGCTTAGGGATTTCAACCACTCTGGGGTCGGAGAGAAACTGAGCCAGGTAGGGCCTTACCGCGCTGGCTGTGGGTGCGTCGGGCGTGCCGAGATTGACCAGCAATACGCCTGCAAAACGTGTGTGGCCATGCACAAAATTGGGGGGAGACTGAAAGTTCATCAAGACTATTGGGGATATTATTTGTTTTGTGACAGCGCCGTGCTCATCAATTTAGCGGTGATGTCAACGATGGGGATCACCCGTTCATAGGCCATACGAGTGGGGCCAATCACGCCGAGTGTGCCCAACACCTGTCCGTTCACCTGATAAGAGGCGGTGACCATACTGAATTCGTCCAAAGATTTGACCCCGGATTCTTCACCAATAAAAATCTGCACCCCTTGCGCTTCACCAGACGCATGCAGTAAATGCAGCAGTTGGGTCTTCTGTTCGAACATGCCAAAGAGCTGGCGAATTTGTTCCATATTGCCTTCGTTTTGCAGCAAACGGCGTTCGCCGGCAATGACCACATCATCAGAGTTATTCAATACTTGCTGACCAGTGACCACTGCCAAACTCATCAAATCTGCTATGTCGCCACGCAGGGTCTTGAGCTCCTCAGCCAAGCGGGTTTGAATGTCATCAAAACTCAACCCAGAGTAATGGCTGTTAAGAAAATTGGCGGCTTCGATGAGCTGAGACTGACTGTAATTATGCGGAGTGGACAAGATGCGATTTTGCACATCTCCTTCGGGCGTGACCAATATCAGTAAGATGCGTTTTTCCGCCAAGCGCACAAACTCAAGTTGGCGGTAAACCGGTGTCCGTCGAGGGGTCATCACCACGCCAGCAAACGAAGTGAGAGCGGAGAGTAACTTAGCGGCGGATTGCACCACTTGCTGTGGTTGCGCCTGTTCGGTGAGTTCATGCGCCACTTGCGCCACTTCACCTTGAGGCAATGGCTTACTGACCATCAGGCTGTCCACAAACAAACGGTAGCCACGTGGGGTTGGAATACGGCCTGCCGAAGTGTGTGGGCTTTGGATAAAGCCCAGCTCTTCCAAATCACTCATGACATTGCGTATGGTGGCGGGCGAGAGGTCTAGCCCCGTGTGTTTGGACAGGGTGCGCGAACCCACTGGTTCGCCATCAGCGATGTAGCGTTCGATCAGTGTCTTGAGAAGGGTTTTAGAACGGGCGTCCAGCATGGGTGTTATTGTAAATGTGCTGTAATGGCAACTATGAAATTGACGCACATCGGGATAGTGGGGCGACCCCACACCCCCGAGTTGAAACCCAATCTGGAACGTTTGCTGCAACTCTGCCGCTCACTTGGTGTGCATGCAGAGCTGGAGGCCAGTCTAAGCGATGCCCCAGGGGCACCAGAACGTGCCGAGTTACTCAGTCGTGTGCAGGCGCTGGTGGTGTTGGGAGGAGACGGCAGTTTGCTGGCCAATGCGCGGGCAGCGGCGGCGGCCAAGGTGCCGCTGATTGGGATAAATCAAGGGCGCTTGGGGTTTTTAACCGACCTGTCTTTGTCTGATTTCGAACATAAACTACCCGCTGTGCTTGGTGGTGCCTATCATCGTGAGACTAGGCCTTTGATCGAGACCAGTGGCGCGGTGCGTGCCTTGGCCTTTAACGACATGGTGGTGACGCGACTCAGTGGCAACTTGATAGACCTGCATATCCGTTTTGATCAAAAACCGGCATTCAATCTGCGTGCTGATGGCTTAATCATTGCCACCCCCACAGGCTCTACCGCTTATGCGCTGTCGGCCGGCGGGCCGATTATTCACCCAGGGGTGGCGGCCTTGGCCTTGGTGCCAGTAGCCCCCTTTGCTCTGACCATGCGTCCGATTGTCCTGCCTTCATCCACGCACATCACCCTGAGTTTAGGCAAGGGTCAAAAAGCCCATTTGAATGCTGATGGGCAGGAGCAATTCGAACTACACGATGATGAAGAGGTGCACCTAAGCCTGAGCCAACAAGAGGTGAGCCTACTCCACCCTCTAGACCACAACTACACGGCCGTGCTGCGCAGCAAATTGGCATGGAGTGAAACCGCAGAGAGTTTGCGCAGTGCTGCTTAGTCTGTCGATTCGAGATTTTGTGTTGATCGACAAGCTCGACCTTGCTTGGAACTCGGGGTTCACGGCGCTGACCGGTGAAACCGGGGCAGGTAAGTCGATTGTGCTGGACGCCTTGGGTTTATGTTTGGGGGCAAGAAGCGCCTCTGGTGTGGTGCGCGCCGATGCCGAGCGTGCCGAGCTCACCGCCGCTTTTGCTTTGCCAGACTCCGCAGCGGTGACAGAGGTACTACAAGAGCTTGCCTTGTGCCTTGATGAAGACACACTGATCTTAAGACGGGTGATCGACAGGCAGGGCAAGTCACGCGCATTTGTGAATGGCACACCGTGCACTGTCGGGCTGCTGCGGCGCTTGGGGGAGTGTTTGCTGGATGTGCATGCCCAACACGAACATCATAGTTTGTTAAAGCCCGTCGCACAAAGACAGTGGCTGGATGAATTCGGTCGACACCAAGGACTATTGAAAACCGTTGCCGACACTTATGAATCGCACCGTCAGGCGCTGCAGGCGCTGGTCAAGGCACAGACCGAGGCCAGCCAAGTGTTGCGCGAGCGTCAGGCACTGGAGCTTGAGTGTGAAGAGTTAGGAAATCTGGCGCCGCAGCCAGGGGAGTGGCAAATGCTGTCTGCCAAACAAGCACGGCAAGCCAATGCCGAGGCCATAGTGAGCGCCGCAGAAGGCACTCGTGCCCGTCTTGGTGACAGCATATTGTCGGAGCTTGGTCACTGTATCCATGAGCTGGAAAAAGTGGCCAAACATGATGAGCAGGTGCAAAGTCTATTGGCCTTGTTGAACGAAAGCAGCATCAGCTTAGGCGAAGCGGAGCAAGGTTTGAACCGCTATCTGGCAGACCTAGAAACAAACGACGACGATGCCGCCGACACAGAGTCGCGCTTGTCGGCTTTGTTTCAGCTTGCCAGACGCTATCGCTGGCCGGCCGAAGATTTGCCCGCACTTTGGGAGAGTAAAAAATCCGCTCTCTCGGCCTTGGCCTTGTCTGCCGATGTGGCTCACTGGCAAAGAGCAGAGGCAGAGTGTGCCGCGAGCTTAAAACTAGCCTGCGCTGAGTTAAGCAAGGCCAGACAAATTGCCGCCAAAAACTTGACGCAGGCGGTGAATTTGGGGATCAAGGAATTGGCCATGGGCAATGCCTGTTTCAACATCGCATTGCTACCATCGGAGACCAGTAGCACCGGCGCTGAAACAGTGGAGTTTCAGTTGGCCTCACACCAAAGCCTGGCCATGCAGTCTGTTGCCAAGGCCGCCTCGGGGGGGGAGTTGGCACGACTAGGTCTGGCGCTCATGGTGGCCATGGGGTCGGTCAGTGAAACGCCTACTCTTGTGTTCGACGAAATTGACGTGGGCATTGGCGGGGCGGTGGCCGATGTGGTGGGGCAAAAGCTGGCGCAACTCGCCTGCCATCATCAAATTATTTGTGTGACCCATCAGGCACAAGTGGCCGCCCACGCCAACCACCATTATTCCGTGCGCAAAATCCTGTCTGCCGAGCAGGTAAGAACCCAAGTGGTGGATTTGGATGAGAGCAACAAAACCGAAGAACTGGCGCGCATGCTCTCAGGCAGCGAGATCACCGACACGACACGCGCCTTAGCCACTGAACTTAGGGCCGAGGCACAGGCTAAAATAGCAGGTTAACTTGAACAAAGGGGCACTGGCCCTCACGCATGCAGCACATTCGAAATTTTTCCATCATTGCCCACATCGACCACGGCAAATCCACACTGGCTGATCGTTTTATCCAATACTGCGGCGGATTGTCTGACCGTGAAATGAGCGAGCAAGTGCTTGACTCGATGGATCTGGAAAAAGAACGTGGCATCACTATCAAAGCCCAGACCGCTGCACTGAGCTACAAGGCCCGTGATGGGCAGGTTTACAACCTGAACTTGATCGACACGCCCGGGCACGTGGATTTTTCCTATGAAGTCAGCCGTTCACTGTCTGCCTGCGAAGGCGCCTTATTGGTGGTGGATGCCTCACAAGGCGTGGAAGCGCAAACCGTGGCGAATTGCTACACCGCTTTAGAGCTTGATGTTGAAGTGGTGCCCGTGCTCAACAAAATAGACCTGCCCGCTGCAGATCCTGAGCGCGTGATTGACGAAATTGGCGACGTGATTGGCATTGACGCCATAGATGCAGTGCGTGCCTCTGCCAAGACCGGCATAGGCATACAAGATATTTTGGAAGAAGTGATAGCCAAGATTCCACCACCCAAAGGTGATGTGAATGCGCCACTGCAGGCACTGATTATTGACTCCTGGTTTGACAATTATGTGGGGGTGGTCATGCTCACCCGAGTCATGCAAGGGACGCTGAACAAAGGCGAAAAGATTTTGCTCATGTCCACGGGCATGCAGTACAACGCTGAGCATATTGGCGTCTTCACCCCCAAGTCCGAAAACCGCGATACCCTCTCGGCAGGCCAAGTGGGCTTTATTATCGCCGGCATCAAAGAGTTAAAAGCTGCGCGCGTGGGCGATACCGTGACCTTGGTTAAAACCCCCGCCAGTGTGCCTTTGCCCGGTTTTAAAGAAGCCCAGTCGCAAGTGTTTGCCGGGCTCTATCCTGTAGAGAGCAACCAATACGAGGCGCTGCGTGATGCGCTGACCAAGCTGCAACTGAATGATGCCTCACTGCATTTTGAACCAGAAGTGTCGCAGGCTCTTGGCTTTGGTTTTCGTTGTGGCTTTCTCGGGCTCTTACACATGGACATTGTGCAAGAGCGTCTAGAACGCGAATACGACATGGACCTCATCACCACGGCACCGACCGTGGTCTATGAAGTGATGATGCGTGATGGTGAAATCTTGCAAGTTGAAAACCCGTCCAAACTGCCCGATACCTCTAAGATTGAAGAGATCCGTGAGCCCATTATTACTTGCCATTTGCTGATGCCGCAAGAATATGTAGGGGCCTTAATCACCTTGTGCACAGAAAAGCGGGGGGTGCAAGTGGAAATGAAGTACATGGGTCGGCAAGTGATGTTGACCTACGAGCTGCCCATGGCAGAAGTGGTCATGGACTTTTTTGACCGCATGAAATCAGTCTCGCGTGGCTATTGCTCGATGGACTATGAGTTCAAGGAATTCCGAGCCGCCGATGTGGTCAAACTGGACATCCTCATTAACGGCGACAAGGTTGATGCACTTTCTGTGATGGTGCACAAAGCCAATTCGCTCTACCGTGGTCGAGAAGTGGCCGCACGTATGCGAGAGCTCATTCCACGTCAGATGTTTGATGTGGCGGTGCAGGCCGCCATCGGAGCCACTATTATTGCCCGTGAAAACATCAAGGCCATGCGCAAAAATGTGCTGGCCAAGTGTTATGGCGGTGATATTACCCGTAAACGTAAACTGCTTGAGAAACAAAAGGAAGGCAAAAAGCGCATGAAACAAGTTGGCAGTGTGGAGATACCGCAGGAAGCATTTTTAGCCATTCTGCAGGTGGGTGACAAATGATGGGGTTCTTTAAT
>JBDKJU010000062.1:0-7302 GCA_039796435.1 Pseudomonadota bacterium
CACAGAGAGTGCCGACAAAATTCTGGCGGTGTTGCCACTGTCTTTTGATTACGGCATGAACCAGCTCACTCAAGCGGCTCTGGTCGGGGCCGAGGTGGTGCTCATCAATCACCTGTTTGCCCAAGACGTGATCAAGGCCTGTGCCCAACACCGTATCAGCTGTCTGGCAGGAGTCCCGCCTTTGTGGTTGCAATTGGCCGCTCTGGAGTGGCCTGCGGCAGCAGCTGCGTCTTTGCGTCTCATCACCAACTCAGGTGGTCACCTGCCGCGCCATTGTCTGCAGACACTCAGACAAAAATTGCCGCATGCGCAGCCATACCTCATGTACGGACTGACCGAAGCTTTTCGCTCCACCTATCTGCCGCCAGAAGAAATCGATCGGCGCATTGACAGCATGGGCCGCGCCATCCCCAACGCCGAAATTCTGGTGTTAAACCACGAAGGCAAACCCTGTGCAGCGGGAGAAGTGGGTGAGCTGGTGCATAGAGGTGTGCATGTGGCCCTGGGCTACTGGAACGATGCAGAAAAAACCGCCGCGCGTTACAAGCCCTTGCCTCGTCGGCCACAGCAATCTGGTTTGGTGTTTGATGAGCTGGCCGTGTGGTCAGGCGATCTGGTGAAAAAGGATGCCGATGGCTACCTGTACTACGTGGGCCGCAATGATGAACAGATCAAAGTCTCTGGCTATCGCGTCAGTCCTGGCGAAGTTGAGGAGGTGCTGTACACCGTGCCAGGCGTGGTAGAGGCCATTGCCACAGGCAGCAAGCACCCCAAGCTGGGTGAGGCCATCGTGGTCATCGCCTATGTCGACAGCAGCTATGTTGCCAAGACCATGGAAAAACAGTGCGCCCATAAATTACCGGCGTGGATGCAGCCGGCTCTGCTTGAGCTGCGCCACGAGGCGCTGCCACGCAACCCCAACGGCAAGATCGACCGCAGTGGGCTGAAACAGCAATTTGCCCAGGCTTTCTTGACATCCGACCAATGAGCACCGCCGCCCCCATCGCTGCACATGCAGGCATCAGGCACTACACGTTGCTCAACAATCAGCTTATGCTGGCTGGGCTGTCTATGCGTGAGATTGCTGAAAAAGCGGGGCAAACTCCTTTTTACGTCTATGACAGTGCTTTGATGCGTGCCCGAGTGGCTGAGCTGCGCACCCGCTTACCTACCAATGTCGAAGTGCACTATGCCATGAAGGCCAATCCCATGGCAGAGGTGGTGCGCCTTTTTGCTGGAGTATGCGAAGGCATCGACTTAGCCTCTGTGGGGGAAATGCAAGTGGCGCTCGCACAGGGCATCCCCGCACAGCGCCTAAGTTTTGCCGGGCCAGGCAAAACCGCTGCGGCCATTAACGCGGCCGTTGCCGCTGGCGTGACCTTAAACGCCGAGAGCTTGCGTGAAATTCATCTGGCCATACACGCGGGGCAAACGCAACAAAAGACCGCCCATATCGCCATACGCATCAACCCCGACTTCGAGCTCAAAGGTTCAGGCATGAAAATGGGTGGTGGGGCAAAACCTTTTGGCTTGGATGTGGCCTTAGTGCCCAAAGCCTTGGCCCTGATCAAACACAGCCACGCCCGCTTCATTGGTTTTCACTGCTATTCAGGCTCCCAAAATCTGAAGGCCGACTCTCTCATTGAGACCCAAGCCAAAAGTATTGCCCTGTGCGAACAACTGTGTGATGATGCACAGATGTCGGCCGAATTATTCAATATTGGTGGTGGTTTTGGCATACCTTATTTTCCGGGCGAACAGGCCTTAGACTACGCCCGTGTCTGCCACGAACTCAGCCGCGAAGCCCATGCATTGGCTCAGCGTCGACCGCAGACCAAGCTGGCGCTAGAGCTTGGACGCTATCTTGTTGGAGAGGCCGGCCTGTATGTGTGCGAAGTCATAGAGCGCAAGATGTCGCACGGACAAGTGTTTCTCATCACCAATGGGGGTTTGCATCATCACCTCTCCGCCTCAGGCAATTTCGGGCAGGTGCTGCGCAAAAACTACCCTCTGTGTCTGGCCCACCAGGTCTGCGCCGATGAGCTCGAAACCGTGCAGGTAGTGGGGCCGCTGTGTACCCCCCTTGACCTGCTCGGCAACGCGGTCAAACTGCCGCGCGCCGATGAACATGATCTCATCGCCATTTTCCAATCCGGCGCTTACGGCTACACAGCAAGCCCCCATTTATTTTTAAATCATCCCAAACCCGTGGAGATATTGCTTTGAATCGTCTTTTTGCGGCTTGGCCCCCTAATGAGCTCATGATCGAGCAAGTGCAAACCCTGTGGCTCAATGAAGAGCGACCGGCACTGCAATTGCAAGACTGCCTCGCCATCACCCTGAGCGTGATCCACAAGGCCGCACATTACGAAGAAGATGGGCTGGTGCTGGCGGTGATTGGCAAACCTTATCTCATCTCCGGACACACAGTCAGCCACAGCCTTGGCTTGGCCAAGCAATTGGCACAGCTCTATCGTGATGAGGGCGAGCGTTTTATCGAAAAACTACAAGGCAGTTTTGCAGTGGTTCTGGTGGACCAAAAACGCGGCTTGTTGTTCGCCGCCACCGACCGCATGGGCAGCTACCCATTGACCTTCCTTGAACGCGAGGGTGGCTGCCTGGTCGGCAGCGACTGCCACAGCTTGCGCGCTGCACACGACCGCGTCCTGTCACTGGACTGGCAAGGCCTGTACGATTATTTTTTCTTTCACATGATACCGGCGCCGCACACCGCTTTCAAGGGGGTAGAGCGCCTGCGTGCCGCGGAGTGCATCAGCTACCGAGCAGGCAGCCTCAAGCGACGCCGCTACTGGCAACCCCAGTTTCGCAGCCCAGAAAACCTGCATTTCGAAGAACAGAAACAACGCTTCAAAAGCCTGCTCACCAATGCCGTGCAAATCTCTGCCGAAGATGCGGAGACTGGCGCTTTTCTGTCAGGCGGCACCGACAGCTCCACCGTGGTGGGGCTACTTGCAAAGATCAACAGCGCCAGTGTCAAAAGTTTTTCCATCGGCTTCGATGAACCGGGCTATGATGAAACCAGCTTTGCCCGCATCAGCGCCGCACATTTCCAATCCACCCACACCGAGTACCGTCTCAGCCCCGACGACATCATCTCTGCAGTGCCGAAAATCGCCAAGGCCAGCGAACAACCCTTTGGCAATTCCTCCATCATTCCCACTTTTTATTGTGCGCAGTTGGCCCGACAACATGGTTGCGAGCGCCTCTTGGGGGGAGATGGGGGCGATGAGTTTTTCGGCGGCAACGAACGCTATGCCGAAATGGCCAAAATAGAGCACTACGCCCACAAGCTCAAACCCTGGCGTGGCATGCTTGACACCGTCGATCAATTCGGGCCCAACTGGCGGGTCTTTAACCGCATGCGCAGCCTTCTGCGTCTGGTCGACAAGCCCGTGCACGCCCGTCTGCAGCACTACAACCTGATGATGCGCATGGGTGACGACGAGCTCATAGAGCAAAGATTGCTCCTGGCCACCAACCGCAACTGGCCGTGGGTGCACCTGCAAGAGCTGTATGAGCAAATGCCGCAGGCCAGCATGCTCAACCGACAGTTGTTGCTCGACTGGCAATTGACCTTGGCCGACAATGACCTGCCCAAGGTCAACACCGCTTGTGATTTGGTGGGGATAGATGTGGCCTATCCGTTTTTGAATGACATGCTGGTGGAGTTCTCGACGCAACTGCCCGATGACTATAAGCTCAAAGGCAACTATTTGCGTTGGTTCTTCAAAGAGGCGCTCAAGGATTTTTTGCCGCCACAAGTCATCAACAAACAAAAACACGGCTTTGGTATGCCATTCGGCACTTGGATAGTGAAGCATCCGCCCCTCAAGGCTTTTGTGCAAGACGCTCTCAGCGGCATGCGTGAGCGCCACATCGTGTGCACCGACATGATTGATTTATTGATGACCAAGCATCTTGGAGTACACGCGGGCTACTACGGCACCATGATTTGGTTGATTGTCATGCTCGAACATTGGTTGCGTGCCCACGGCATGCATAAATTCAACTTAAAACATCATTGATGAGAGCTGGTGACGAGTGGACAGTCTTGATTTAGATGTGTTGCGCACAGCCCAAAGTTGGTACAGCCAAGGGCGGGTCGTGCATTTGCTCACCGTGGTAAGAACCTGGGGTTCCGCCCCCAGACCCATTGGGTCGATGATGGCCATCCGCGACGATGGGCAAGTCGTGGGTTCGGTCTCTGGCGGCTGTATTGAAGACGACCTCATCACTCAGGTACAAAGCAAGGCTCTGACAGAAAAATTGCCACACACCATCACCTACGGGGTGTCGGCGGAGGAAGCACGACGCTTTGGTCTGCCGTGTGGTGGGACCGTGCAAGTGGTGTGCGAACCCATCAGCATTCATTCCAAGTTGTCGGTTTTATTGTCTGCGCTAGCAGCACAAAAATTAGTGCGGCGCGAACTTAACATGGCGAACGCTCAGGTGACCTATGCCGACAGCACGCTCACCCACAGCACGGGCCTAGAGGATGGGGTATTCAAAACCACGCATGGGCCAAAATACCGACTACTGATTATTGGCGGCGGCCAGCTTTCAAAATACTTGGCCCACATGGCCATTGCGCTTGATTATCAAGTATGCGTGTGTGATCCGCGCGAAGAATATGCCGAGCAATGGGAGGAATTGCCCCAAGTGCTGCAAACACGCAACATGCCAGATGATGCGGTGGACGAGTTCAAGCCGGATGCCAACAGTGCCGTGGTGACACTCACACATGACCCCAAGCTTGATGATCTGGCGTTGATGAAGGCACTGAAGTCGGCGGCGTTTTATGTCGGCGCCTTGGGTTCACGCGTCAACCACGAAAAACGCCGTGAACGCATGCTCTCGGAAGCAGTGTATGAATTGAACGTGGCCGAACTGGACAGGCTGTACGCCCCGATTGGACTCGACATCGAAGCTAAAACTCCGCCAGAAATAGCCTTGGCCATACTGGCGGAGATCACTGCGCTCAAACGTGGCGCGAGCGCAGTGCCACACAAAAAAAACCGCAGCGCCTAGATTGTTCCTAGACTACTTCACCAAGGGCAATTTCTTGCCATCCTTGTAAGTATTGAGCGTCACCGCCGCATTGTTCAGCTCGCCGGTCGCATCAAAGCTGATCGCCCCAGTCACCCCACTCATCTTCAAGGCCTTGAGCGTGGCAATCAGTTTTGTTCCATCCGTGCTTTGTGCTGTGTTAATAGCGGTGGCCATGGCCATGGTGGCATCATAGACATAAGGGGCATAGACTTGGATGTCTGCTTTGTACGCATCTTTGTACTGCTTTTGGAAAGCCGCACCGCCAGGCATTTTTGACAAGGCGTCGCCACCTTCGGCGCAGATCACATTACTGCCCACATTGCCCTCGCCTAATTTCGCTAACTCGGCAGAACAAATGCCATCACCACCGAGAAAGCGCGCATTGATGCCCATCTCTTTCATCTGCTTGAGCATAGGGCCTGCTTGTGCATCCATACCGCCATAGAAGACCGTATCGGGGTTGCGCGATTTGATCTTGGTGAGTATGGCACGAAAATCGGTGGCCTTGTCGTTGGTGTATTCCTCAGCCACCAAATTCAAGCCACGCGCTGCGGCCGTCTTCTTGAACACCTCAGCCACCCCTTGACCATAGGCGGTACGGTCATCGATCACGGCCGCATTTTTTGCCCCCGTGCTGGCAGCAAATATGGCCACGGCTGCACCCAGGGCATTATCATTGGCGATATTGCGGAAAGCACCAGGATAGCCTTGCTGAGTGTATTTGGGGTTGGTGGCAGAAGGAGTAATCTGCGGGATCTTGCTGTCGTGGTAAATCTTGGACGCAGGAATGGTGGTGCCCGAGTTCAGGTGCCCGATCACACCAGCCACCTTGGCATCAACCAATTTTTGCGCCACGATGGTGCCCAGTTTGGGATCTGCCGCATCATCTTCTGACACCAGCTCCCATTTGATTTTGCGTCCGCCCAAGGTCCAACCCTTGGTGTTGAGGTCGGCAATGGCCAGCTTAGCGCCGTTTTCATTGTCTTTGCCGTAATGTGCCTGCGGTCCTGACAAAGGTGCCACATGGCCTAGCTTGACCACGACCTCCTGAGCCGAAGCCAATCCACTAATGGCGGCAAAACCAAGCACGGTAAGGGTGAGTTTCATGATATCTCCTGTTAAATAGTCTTAAAAAATAATTGGAACCCGCATCATACTAGAATTTGCGCATGAGCGTCTCTTTAAAGCCCGAAAACTTCACCCCCGACAGCCTGTATTTTTTGTTGCGCGACAGCATTGTGCCTCGCCCGGTGGCATGGGTGTCCACTATCGATGCGCACGGCAACAGCAATCTGGCGCCGTTTTCCTTTTTTACCGTGGTCAGTGCCAATCCACCGGTTTTGGGGTTTAGCTGCGGCCCCCGCAATGAAGACCGTCACACGGCAACTGTCGACTACAAAGACACCTTATCGAATGTGCTCGCCACTGGCCAATGCGTGATTAATGTGTGTCCGGAAAAATGGCTGGACGAGATGGTGCGCAGCTCCGACCCCCTGCCCAGCGGAGAGAGCGAGTTCGCCCACACAGGCCTTAGCCCCGCAGCCAGCACCACCGTGGCTTGCCCGCGAGTGGCCGGCGTACCGGTGGCTTATGAGTGTGTGCTGAACCAAACCATCGGCTTTGGCAATAACACCTTTTGCATAGTCAAGGTACAGCACATCCACATTGATGAAGGGGTGTACTTGGGCGATGTGCGCGGAGAGCCACATCGCATTGATCTTTTTGCTGTCAACGATACCCGCCCGGTAGGCCGTTTAGGCCGCGCCCACTATGCGAAAATGCGTGACTTGGTCACCGTGCTTCGCAAAGACGGCGGCTAACCCCCTGGTTTTTATTTCCCATCAGGTTCATTCATTTAGGAGACCCTTGCTATGTTTAAAACTTTGCTCACCCTGTTACTCGCCATCGGCATGATGTTTGGCGCACACGCGCAAACCAAGCCCGCTGACAAGCCTGCTGCCCCCGCTGCTGCGGCCAAAGCCCCAACCCCTATGGACATCAACACCGCCTCTGAAAAAGAGTTGGCCACCCTCAAAGGCATTGGTGAAGCACGTGCCAAAGCCATCATCAAGGGTCGCCCTTACAAAGGCAAGGATGAGCTGGTGTCTAAAAACGTCATCCCCGAGGCCGTCTATAAAGACATTAAAGAGCACATCATCGCCAAACAAAAGTAAGTGGTGATTTAACTCTGTGTCAGGCGGACCACTACTGGCCAAGCCCTGCCTTAGCTCA
>JBDKJU010000063.1:0-3109 GCA_039796435.1 Pseudomonadota bacterium
CCATTTCCCCATGAGCGCGGTGTTGTAGCCAGCCTTTTGCAGCAGTGAGGGTAGGGTGGGGTGCTCGGGCGGCAAACCTAGGGTGGTGCTGTAGCGTGCTTTGCTGTTGATGGGTTCTTCCCCTGCACCACGCAATCGGTATTGGTAGCGTGCAGTCATCAACGCGAAGCGCGTGGGGGAACACACAGGCGAGTTGCTGTAGCCCTGTGTGAACTTGATGCCCTTGGCGGCGAGTTGGTCTAAAACTGGCGAGACTTTACCAAACTTGGCGTCTCTGCCACCGTAACAGCCTAAATCGGCAAAGCCCAAGTCATCCGCGACAATAAAGATGATGTTGGGGCGGTTTATAGGTTGATTTGCACTCAAGTTATTCAACCTTCATATGGGTCGCTTTGACAATTTTGGCGTATCGCGTTGATAAGTCTGTCAAACGCTTGGTGGCAGCGGCATCTGTGAGTCCTTCATACACCATGTCGAGTGTGGCTAGGCGTTCGCGCAGGGCGGGCTGTGCTAGGACATCTAGCACGGCTTTTTTCATCGCTGTCATCAACGTTTCGGGTGTGTCGCCGGGTACCATCAATACCGTGATGACCTCGTTTTCCAGCTCAGGATAACCCAGCTCTTTCACGGTTGGAACGTCTGGTAGCGACTTACTGCGTTGTTGGCTGGTTACCGCAACAGGTACGATTTTTCCGCTCTTCACATGGGGCAGCATGCCTGACACTGACAAAATACCACCATCTACTTCGCCTGAAACTATGGCCAAGACGGCGGGGGAATTGCCACGGTAGGGAACATGCGTTATTTTGAGTGCGCCTGCTTGTGAAAAAAGCGCCACGCCCAAGTGCCCTGGACTGCCAGCACCACCAGAGCTGAAATTAACACCGCCACCCTTGCCCTGTGCAATCAACTCACCCATTGAGCGAATCCCTTTGGCAGACGATGTGCCCAGCAACAGACCATTTGACGAAACAATCACCAAAGGCTTGAGATCGCCTTTCTTACTGCCCAGTTTGAAGGGGATGTTGGGGAAAATATGCGGATTGACCGTGAAAGCGGTATCGATGCCCGAAAAAATCGTCGTACCATCGCCCGCCGACTTGGCCACTTCAGCAGCGCCAATGTTGCCGCCGGCACCGGGTTTGTTGTCTACCACGACTGCTTGGCCGCTGTTGGTCTGCAATTTTTCTGCAATTGCCCGCGCCATGATGTCCGAAGGACCACCTGCAGGGAAATTGTTGATGATTTTGACGGGTTTGTTGGGCCAAGCTGGTGTTTGTGCCATAGCACTCAAACCAGACATGACAGATAAAAGCAAGACTGATGCGCGTAACATTGTCGTATTCATATTGCTTGATCGATGAAGGGTTAGTAAATAAGAGAGGAAGTAGTCAACATAAAGCATCAATCCAAAGCAATACCTGTTGCTTTGATAGGTTTTTCCCATCGCGCGAAATCAGCTTTCTGCACAGCGGCCAACTCCGCCGAGCTTGAACCTACGGGGTCATTGCCCAGCTTGACAAGTTGGTCGCGCACCTCGGGGCGGTTTACTGCTTGGCGTACTTGTGCTTCTAGCTTTGCCAGTGTGGCTGCAGACATACCCGCTGGCCCGTACATGGCAAACCAAGCGGTGGCGTCCATGTTGATGCCTTGCTCTTTCAAGGTGGGTACTTCGGGAATCTGGGCATCGCGTTTGCTGCCTGTGACCGCGATGATACGCACTTTGCCATCTTTGTGAAAAGGCGCTGTTTCTGAAACAACGTCAATCTTGTACCCTATATGTCCGCCAAGTAGCGCTGTATTGGCGGGTGCACCGCCTTGGAAGGGCACGTGGTTTAACTCAGTACCAGAGCTTTGCTCAAGCATCACCCCTAAAAAATGCGGCAAAGAGCCCGCCCCGGGTGTACCGTAACTGCCTGAATTTTTGTCTGCTTTAGCCTTGGCCAGCATTTCCGCGATAGATTTAACGTTGCTAGCGGGGCCTGAAACAATGCCAAAGTTAAACCTTCCCAAGAGCGAAATGGGCGTGAAGTCTTTCACCGCGTCGTAGCCCACGTTTTTATAGACGTGCGGGAAAAGCACCATGGGGCCACTTGGCAAAATAATCACGGTTTGGCCATCAGGTGCAGCAGTCTTGACGGCTTGCAGAGCAATTCTGCCAGCAGCACCTGGCTTGTTTTCCACAACAACGCTGTTGTAGTCATCCTTCATGGCATGGCCAATTTGCCGCGCAATCGTGTCTGCCGAGCCGCCCGCTGGGAAGCCGACCAAAATTTTCAGTGACGGTTTGTTTTGTGCGAAGGTCATTGGTAATGCCACCGCAAAACTCAAACCAATCAATGCTTTGCGCATAAACGAAGTTGATGAAGTTGTCATGCTGTCTCCTAGGTTGGTAGGTGGAACTTTAAATCACGCATAATTAATTGACATAATCAATTACCCTTAGGGAATTCCCTTGGATTTTGTTCAAACATGAATTCAAAGCTCACCCGTCCTGAAGTTATCAGCGATTTGTTGCTACAGCGGCTGAGCCGCTTGCTGGCCGTCGCCAGCGTGCCGGTGATTCGCCTGTGCGAAGGGCAATTTGGCATCACGCGCCGAGAATGGCGCGTGATGGCCTCGCTAAAACCTGGCGGCAGCATGTTGTCGTCCGAGCTGGCCGAACACACCCAGCTAGACCGCGCCCGTACCTCTCGTGCCATTACAAGCTTGGTGGCCAAGGGTTTGATAGACCGCCAAATCGTCCCTAGCGACCAGCGCAAAGCCACCGTCAGTTTGACCCACAAGGGATGCGCACTGTACGAGTCTCTCTTTCCCGTCGTCACCGCACTGAACCAGCGATTGCTGCAGGGCTTAGACGCTGACGCTTTGAAAACCTTGGACGCCGCCTTAACCCTGATCCATACCCAAGCTGAAACCTTGCAGCACGAACCCGGGCAGCTCAAAGCCAACCGCAGGCGCAATGGTAAAAAGTAAGCCAATCGTAAAATACCTGTATGAGCACACCCACCAACCCCACACCGTATGAATTACTAGGCGGTGAACCCGCCGTGCGCCGCTTGGTGCACCGTTTTTACGAGCTCATGGACGAGCTGCCCGAAGCCTACGA
>JBDKJU010000064.1:0-4408 GCA_039796435.1 Pseudomonadota bacterium
TTGGCCAACTACTCCGCCAATGAGCGCAAAAAATACTATACCGTGGCGTGGGAAGGCATTAAACAAGCCCCCCTATTGGGTCAAGGGGTAGGACAGTTCACGCCTAAAATCATGGCGCAATTCGGCGATCTTCACTACCGTTATTTGCATGCGCACAGCCAATATCTGCACACCGCTTTTGAGATGGGGCTTTTTGGGCTCACCGCTCTGATTGCCTGGCTGTG
The DNA here is from genome assembly GCA_039796435.1 of Pseudomonadota bacterium. Lineage (GTDB taxonomy): Bacteria > Pseudomonadota > Gammaproteobacteria > Burkholderiales > Casimicrobiaceae > JBDKJU01. The sequence goes on from JBDKJU010000064.1 coordinate 225, forward strand.
GTGCAGTTGGCGCAGCCCAAAGGCACACAGTGTGTACAGACGCCACCTGCTGCTGATTTTTGCCGTGGGCACACTATTCAACAGTTTTTTGGTCGGCGCCAGCGAAGCGCGGTTTTTCATGGCCCTACTTGCCTGCTACACTTTCCTACCCCCTACACAATCAGATCATGAGCACTGAGATCAGTCCACTAAATCAACGTCAGCCCTCAAACCCCAGCAGCCCATCCAAGGATTTACAGGTATTTCCCAACCCGGCGCCGCAACGTGACTACCTCATCCACATGCAGGTGCCAGAGTTCACCTGCTTCTGCCCACTGACGGGGCAACCCGATTTTGCCCACATCACGGTGGACTACATCGCCGACAAACTCTGTGTCGAGCTCAAAAGTCTGAAAATGTATTTTTGGAGCTACCGCAATGAAGGAGCCTTCCATGAGAAAGTGAGCAACACCATCCTTGATGACATTGTGACCGCTATTTCCCCCCGTTACTGCCGCATCACCGCGCGCTGGAATGTGCGCGGCGGCATCTACACCAATATAGTGGCCGAGCACCGCGCACCTGGCTGGATGCCTCCCACAAAAGTTGACCTCTCCGGCTTTGACAAAGCCGAGCCCTTCGCCTGATTTATTCCCACATTTATGAGCATGCACGCTAAATTCGACTGGCAAGACCCTTTCCAACTACGCACACAATTAAGTGAGGACGAGCGCGCCATCGCCGATGCCGCCGAGGCCTACTGCCAAGACCGTCTGGCCAGCCGCGTGGTGCTGGCCTTTCGCAACGAACAGACAGACCCGGCGATTTTTCGTGAAATGGGGGCGCTCGGCCTTCTCGGCCCCACCATCGCCCCTGAATTTGGTGGCGCCGGTCTTAGCTATGTGGCCTACGGTCTCATCGCCCGCGAAGTGGAAAGAGTGGACTCCGGCTACCGCTCCATGATGAGTGTGCAGTCATCTTTGGTCATGGTGCCCATTGAAACCTTCGGTACCTTGGCGCAAAAACAAAAATACCTGCCCAAACTGGCCAGTGGTGAATGGATTGGCTGCTTTGGACTCACCGAGCCCAACCATGGCTCTGACCCCGCCAGCATGGTCACCCGTGCCAAAAAAGTACCTGGTGGCTACTCTTTAAGCGGCAGCAAAATGTGGATCAGCAACAGCCCGATTGCTGATGTGTTTGTGGTGTGGGCAAAGGACGATGAGGGCGCCATACGTGGCTTTGTACTTGAAAAAAGCTGGAAAGGCTTGAGCGCTCCGGCCATCCACGGCAAGGTAGGTCTGCGTGCCAGTATTACCGGTGAAATTGTCATGGATGAGGTGTTTTGTCCTGAAGAAAACGCCTTTCCTGATATACGCGGACTCAAAGGTCCTTTCACTTGTTTAAACAGCGCCCGTTACGGCATCGCCTGGGGCGCCATGGGCGCCGCAGAAGACTGCTTTCACCGTGCCCGTCAATACGTCATTGACCGCAAACAGTTTGGCAAACCCTTGGCGGCAAACCAACTCGTGCAAAAAAAACTGGCTGACATGCTCACCGAAATTTCTCTGGGCCTGAACGCCTGTCTGAGCTTTGGTCGCATGAAAGACGCGGGCAGTGCCTCGGTGGAGGCCACCAGTATTCTGAAACGCAATAACTGCGGCAAAGCCCTAGATATAGCCCGCAGCGCGCGCGACATGATGGGTGGCAATGGCATCAGTGATGAGTTTGGCGTGGCACGCCACTTGGTGAACCTCGAAGTGGTCAACACCTACGAAGGCACACACGACATTCACGCCTTAATTCTTGGGCGCGCCATCACTGGCATCGCCACGTTTTAAAGCAAACAAAACCTCAGTCAAAAGTAACTCATGCATGGTTCGTGCAGGTAAAATCGCTGCTGACTCGGATATACCACCATGCACATAGAACAAGAAGTCAAACTTGACTTCAAAGATGTCCTCATTCGCCCCAAACGCTCCACCTTGAACTCACGTTCAGAGGTAGACATTTCTCGTGAATTTACCTTCCGTTGGAGCAAACGCAGCTACAGCGGCATCCCCATTATCGCCGCCAATATGGACACCACCGGCACTTTTGAAATGGCCGATGCGCTCTCTGCCCATAAGCTGTCCGTGGCCCTGCACAAACACTACTCCGTGGCGCAACTGAGCCAATATTTCTCAGCCCTGACTGATAAGTCCAGCGCCTTTTATAGTTTGGGTATTACTGAAGCTGACTACGCCAAGTTCAAGGCGGTCATGAGCGCCGTGGGCGAACACATTCACTATGTGTGTATCGATGTGGCCAATGGTTATCACGAAAAATTTCTCGACTTCATCGCGCAGGTGCGCAGCAATTACCCTGCCCTCACCATCATGGCCGGCAACGTGGTCACTGGCGACATGACCGAAGCCCTGGTGCTGGCCGGCGCCGACATAGTCAAAGTAGGCATAGGCCCAGGCTCGGTGTGCACCACGCGCAAGATGACTGGGGTGGGTTATCCGCAGCTCTCCGCTACCATTGAATGCGCTGATGCCGCGCATGGTCTGGGCGCACAAGTGTGTGCCGATGGCGGCTGTACCGTGCCTGGCGACCTGGCCAAGGCATTCGGGGCTGGGGCAGACTTTGTCATGCTCGGCGGGATGCTGGCCGGACACGCGGAAACCGCCGGTGAACTCGTCACTGAAAACGGCAAGCAATACAAGCGTTTTTACGGCATGAGTTCAAAGACCGCCATGGACAAGCACTCAGGCGGCGTTGCCAAATACCGCGCCAGCGAAGGCAAGGAAGTGCTCATTCCTTACCGTGGCCCGGTCGCTGACAGCATACAAGAAATTTTAGGTGGTGTGCGCTCTGCCTGCACTTATGTGGGCGCCCGCAAGCTCAAAGAGCTCACCAAGCGCACCACCTTTGTGCGCGTCACCCAGCAAATCAACAACGTATTTGGAACCTCATAAATCATGGCCGAGCCCATCATCACCCACATAGACGAACTGCGCATTTTGGCCAAAAAACGCGTGCCCAAAATGTTTTACGACTACATGGAGAGCGGCAGTTACACCGAGAGCACCTTTCGCGCCAACATCGAGGATTTTCAAAAAATAAAATTTCGCCAGCGGGTGGCTGTGAACATGGAAAATCGCAGCACCAAAACCACCATGATTGGCGAGCCAGTCGCCATGCCCGTCGCCATTGCACCTACCGGCCTCACGGGCATGCAACATGCCGATGGCGAAATCCTCGGGGCGCGCGCCGCCGCCGCTTTTGGCATCCCCTTTACGCTCTCCACCATGAGCATTTGCTCAATTGAAGAGGTGCACAAACACAGTCCTGAACCTTTCTGGTTTCAACTCTATGTGATGCGCGACCGCGACTTTATCCTGAACCTGATCGAGCGCGCCAAGGCCGCAAAATGCTCCGCGCTCATGTTAACCTTGGATCTACAAATTCTCGGACAACGCCACAAAGACATACACAACGGCCTGTCTGCCCCACCCAAAATCACCCTGAAAAATATACTGGACATGATGCGCCGCCCACGTTGGGGCCTAGGCATGTTGGGCACCAAAAACCACAGCTTTGGCAACATCGTCGGCCACGCCAAGAGCGTGAGCGACATGTCCTCACTGTCTTCTTGGACCTCGCAGCAATTTGACCCGCAACTGAACTGGGGGGATGTGGAATGGATCAAAAAACAATGGGGTGGCAAGCTCATCTTGAAAGGACTACTCGATGCCGAAGATGCCAAACTGGCGCTTAACTCAGGCGCCGATGCCATTATCGTTTCCAACCATGGGGGCCGCCAACTCGACGGCGCACGCTCCAGCATAGAGGTTCTACCCGAGATGGTCGAGGTGTTTAAAAACGCCAGCAACAACAAGATGGAAGTCTGGCTTGATGGGGGCATACGCTCAGGGCAGGACGTGCTCAAGGCCTGGGCGCTTGGTGCTCAGGGCACCTTGATCGGCCGTGCTTGGCTTTACGGATTGGGCGCCATGGGACAGGCAGGTGTGACCAAGGCCCTGCAAATCATCCAAAAAGAATTGGAAATCAGCATGGCCTTTTGTGGCCACCGCGACATACACAATGTGGGCAAAGATATCTTGGTCGCGTAAAACGTATAAAGAACGAGATTAAATATTGACTCAGGACTTACACAGTTCTTGTGAGCCTAAGATTACAGGGTGTTCTTATTCACTCCC
>JBDKJU010000065.1:0-2610 GCA_039796435.1 Pseudomonadota bacterium
CACGGCAGGCGGGGCTTATGTGCCGGCCATGTCTGATGAGTCGGTGATCGTGCAAAACCAAGGCACCATCTTTCTGGCTGGCCCACCCTTGGTCAAGGCCGCCACTGGCGAGGTGGTGAGCGCGGAGGCCTTGGGGGGGGGCGACGTGCACACCCGACTCTCGGGGGTGGCCGACCACTTGGCACAAAACGACGCACACGCCTTGGCCATTGCACGCAACATTGTGGCCACGGCGGTGCCGCATCAGCGTATTGACACTCAGGCTTTTGCCGAACCTCTCTACGATGCCAAAGAGCTCTATGGCATCATCCCCACCGACACGCGCAAGCCTTTTGATGTGCGCGAAATCATTGCCCGTCTGGTGGATGGAAGTGATTTTGAAGAATTCAAAGCTCGTTTTGGCACCACCCTGGTCACTGGCTTTGCCAGCCTGCATGGCATGAAAGTAGGCATAGTGGCCAACAACGGCGTGTTGTTCTCTGAAAGCGCAGTTAAAGGCGCGCACTTTATCGAACTGTGCTGTCAGCGCCATATTCCCTTGGTGTTTCTGCAAAATATCACTGGTTTCATGGTCGGGCAACAATACGAAAACGAAGGCATTGCCCGCCACGGAGCCAAAATGGTCACCGCAGTGGCCTGTGCACAAGTGCCCAAGTTCACTGTCATTATTGGCGGGTCGTTTGGTGCCGGCAACTACGGCATGTGTGGTCGTGCCTATGACCCACGCTTTGTGTGGATGTGGCCCAATGCGCGCATCTCGGTTATGGGCGGTGAACAAGCCGCCAGTGTGCTGGCCACTATCAAGCGTGACAATATCGAGGCCAAGGGCGGGCAATGGAGCAAGGAGGAGGAGGCCCAATTCAAGGCACCTATTCGCGAGCAATACGAACGCGAAGGCCACCCTTACTACGCCACGGCACGCCTGTGGGACGACGGCATTATTGACCCGGCCGACACCCGCCGTGTGCTGGCGCTGGCGCTGGCGGCGGCTCAGTGTGCACCTGCCAAGCCCACACGCTTCGGCATTTTCAGGATGTAATGTCGTATGCACTTCACTCAATTGCAAGTTGAACGCGAGGCGCGCGGGGTGGTGACGGTGGTATTAAACCGTGCCGATCTGCACAATGCTTTTAGCGAAATTCTGATCGCCGAGCTCACCGCCTGCTTTTCACAGCTCGGTCATGACCCAAGTTGTCGCGTGATTATCCTGCGTGCCGAGGGCAAAAGTTTTTCTGCCGGTGCTGACCTCAACTGGATGAGGCGAGCAGCCGCGCAAAGCGAAACCCAAAATCAGGCAGAGGCAATGAATCTCGCCAATATGCTGCACAGCATTGCCGCCTGCCCCAAACCCACCATTGCCCGCGTTCAGGGCAATGCCTTCGCCGGCGGTATAGGCTTGGTGTCTGCCTGTGATATGGCCATCGCTGTTGAAGCGGCCAATTTTTGCCTCAGCGAGGTCAAGCTGGGCATCATTCCAGCCACCATCAGCCCTTATGTGATCGAGGCCATCGGGCCACGTCAGGCACGGCGTTATTTTTTGACAGCAGAAAAATTCTCTGCCGCAGAAGCCCTGCGTATTGGCCTCATACACGCCGTATGTGCCGACGAACATGCCATGGACGCAAGCATGACAGCCCTGCTCACGCACCTGCTCAACAATGGCCCGCAGGCAATCGCCGCCAGCAAGGAGCTCATCGCCCATGTCAGTCATGCGGCCAACACCCCTGCCTTGCGCACCGAGACTGCCCGCCGCATTGCACAAGTACGGGCCACCCCTGAAGGTCGTGAAGGGGTCTCGGCATTCCTAGAAAAACGCAGCCCCAGCTGGGTCCACCGCCTGGAAGAAAAGCAATGATCAAAAAACTTCTCATCGCCAACCGTGGCGAAATCGCCTGCCGCATCATCGCCACCGCCAAGCGCATGGGCATCAGCACGGTGGCAGTGTTTTCTGATGCCGATGCTCATGCCAGACACGTGCACATGGCCGACACGGCAGTGCGCATCGGTGGCCCCGCCCCACGCGACAGCTATCTCAAAGCTGACCGCATTTTGCAAGTGGCTAAGGCAATGGGCGCTGACGCCATACACCCCGGTTACGGCTTTCTCTCTGAAAATGAAGCCTTCGCCGCTGCCTGCAGCGCCGCTGGCATCATCTTTGTTGGCCCGCCCGCCTCGGCAATTGAGGCCATGGGCTTAAAAGCCGAAAGCAAGCGTCTGATGCACAAGGCCGGGGTCCCGCTCACGCCTGGCTACCACGGAGTCGATCAAAGTCCGCACACCTTGCTTGCCGAAGCCAAAAAAATTGGCTTTCCGGTGCTCATCAAGGCCAGCGCCGGTGGCGGCGGCAAGGGCATGAAGGTGGTGGAAAGGGAAGCAGATTTTGCATTGGCACTGGCCTCGGCACAACGCGAAGCCAAAAGCAGTTTCGATGATGCCAATGTCTTGCTGGAAAAATACTTAAGCGCCCCACGCCATGTCGAGGTGCAAATCTTCGCCGACACGCAGGGCAATTGCGTGGGCCTCTTTGACCGTGACTGTAGCGTGCAAAGGCGCTATCAAAAAGTCATTGAAGAAGCCCCGGCCCCCGGTCTTTCTGATGCCATGCGTATG
>JBDKJU010000066.1:0-5252 GCA_039796435.1 Pseudomonadota bacterium
CACCAGATAGACAGTGCCGCAGTTCTCCCAGGGGATGAAGCCATAGGGCTTGCCGTAGGTGGTGCCGCCGATCAAGATGACCTCCACGCCAATGCCGCGTAGGGCATTGATGAGGTATTCACTGGCAGAGGCGGTGCCGTATTGGGCAATGATGAATACCCGTTTGAGGCTGAGTGTGGGCAAGGCCGCATTGGCCACTGTGCCAGAGCCGGTGTCGCCCGTGGCCAGAGGGACGAAAGTGATGACATTGTCGGGATTGGCGTTGTCGGCGACACGCTTGTCGCTGAATTGAATCTTGGTGAAGGTCTTGCCCACAGAGGCGGCCCCAGCAATCATGTAGCCCAGTTGGGCAGATAGATACAAGCTGCCGCCGCCGTTGTAGCGCAGGTCCAGCACCAAGTCGTTTGCCCCAGCGTTTTTGAGCGTGGTAAAGGCTTTGACCAGTTCGCCCTCGGCTGGGGTTTGAAAACCATTGAATAAGAGATAGCCGACTTTGCCACTGCTGGTGTTTAGCGTGCTTAGGTTTTGTACGTAGGTGACAGTGACATTGGCCGAGGTCATTTTGACGCTGCGGTCAGGCTGGCCGCTGCGCCTGAGTACAAAGCTGTGGGTCTCGCCGTTGCTGGCGGGGTAGAGCAAGCTTAAGAGTTGGGTGTAGTTGGTGAGATTGGCGAGGCTATTTCCGTCAACGCTCACTATCACGTCACCGCGCTTGATGCCCGCTGCCTCAGCAGGCGAGCCCGGTTCTGTGTAGGTGACCACCACGCTGTACCCTGCCCCCGGAACAAAGTCCCATTCAAAGCCGTAAGAGGCGGTGGCGATGCCCTCTTCCAAGTTCAGATAATCATTGGTGGGCATGGTGAAGGAGTAGCGGTCTTTCATGCTGCCGCTCTCGGTTTTGAAGGGCGTGCGTTGGGCGTTCAGGTAGTCGTCGGTGCTGCTGTACCAAGCCTCGGGTGAACGCGGTATCTCGTTGGGCCAAAGATAGTACTCGTCCATGTAGCTGCGCAACCACTGGTTTTCTTGCAAGAGGGAGCCTGGTTTGTCACCCCAACTCTTGTCGGCTCGCACTTGTGCGCAATAGTTGGCGAGATTATCTGAAGCCACCAAATTCGCCTCGGCGGGGCTGCTGGGCACACAAAAAGCAATGCCTTCGCTGCGCCAAGCGGGGGTATTTTGTTTCAGCGTTTCAATCTCTGCCAAACGGGTGCTCAGGCGATGATTGGAGTCCCAAGCCTGTTTGCCGCTGTTGCCAAAGGCGTTGTTGTAGGCGCGATAAACAGGGGTGGTGCCGGTGGGGCAAGTGGCGGCGGTGAGTGGCGTGACCCGAAAGCCATCACCTTCGTAATTCCACTGCTGCGTGCTGCTGGGCTTGGGGGTGATCTGTGCGGCCTTCAGGGCGCTGCACTCGGAGGCATTGGCGGTGTAAAAATGTGAATTGGGGCCGGGGGTCACCGAGCCGTAAAAGCGGCACACCGCCGTGCTTCCGCCCGTGTTAAAGGTGGCACCAGTGCGGTAAAAAGCCCCGGCCTTGCCGGCATCCAGAAGCGCTTGTTCGCCAGGGTCGGCAGTGTAGAAAAAGTTACTGTACGGAGCCTTGGGGAAATTTCCCCGATTGGCGTATTCGACCAGCACTTGTGCCTGAACACTGAGACCAGCACAGGCGATGATGAGCAAGACGAGGTGGTGCATGCAGACTCCCTTCAAGGAGTTTTATTTTCGCACAGCCCACCAAGCACGCTTGCCTTGCTCTTGGTTGAGCGAACCGGCGCTGCCTTTGATGTGCTGGCCATCTTCGCTGACCGTGCCTTGCAAGCGGTGCGTGCGTTCGCCGTCATGCCAGTGCAGAATCACTTGCCGTCCGCGCAGGCTGGCCATGCGCACCTGTCCGCGTGAGGGTTTGATGCTGAGCGATTGGTATTTTTGTTCGATATGAAAAACCACCGCCTCGCCTGCCTCTTCAAGTTGCACCTGCCATCGACCAGCAAGGCGCGCGGGAATTACCCACAGCAGCACTTGGTGTGCCCCCGCACTGCCCAAGGGTTTTTCCGGTGCACGCAACTGCAGAGTTTCGTCAGCAGGCCAATCGCCCATGTCCCAATCGTGAGAGACCACGCGGCTGCCCGGGCGCAACTGCGCCAGCAGCAGCGGCTTTAGTTTGAGATTGAACTCGGGCAGCAAATACATGGTGACGACACTGGCGTTTTTGAAATCGGTGTCAAACAGATCTTGCACCGCGAAACTGGCCAGATGCTCAAGCCGTTCAGCCTTGGCGTTTGCCTGACTTTGTTGCACCAGCGTCGGGTCTATTTCCACCCCCAAAGCCTTGGCGCCGCGTCTGGCGGCGGCCAACACGATGCGGCCATCACCCGAGCCCAAATCATAGACCAGGTCTTTGTTGCCCACTTCGGCCATTTGCAGCATGCGCTCCACCACACGCGGCGGCGTCACCACAAAGGGCACTTCTTCGATGGGGCGGGCGCTGGGCTGCGTCTGCGCTTGTGTTTGTGCCTGCGTCTGCGTTGGTGTCTGTGCCAAAGCTATGGCGTGGCTCAGGCCAGCACCAACGGCCAACAGCCAAAGGTAAGCCTTCATGGCTGGAGGGTAACTTTTTGTGGCAGCAGCAAACTCTCGTCCTTGGCGTAGTAGTGGCTTTGGTTCCACAACAGTGAGGCTGGCCAAGCGTGCCTGAGCAAGCCACGATAGATGCCTTCCGCGACTTTGGGCGAATTGGCTTTGTGTAAGAGTGGGGTGGCCTGCAAAAGCTCGCGGATGAACTTTAGGTTGCGGGCCTCGTCGCGCGTGGGGGCATTGTCCTCGGCACCGACAATCACTTTGGCGTGGGTGAAAATATCACGGTAGGCTTGCATCATTTCTGGCGTGCCGGTGGAGCAGCCCAGCAAAATCACGGTGTGAAAGCCAGCGAATAGTTCCGGTTCGGAGAGCGACAGCTGCTTGAGCTCGGCCACTTCCAACTGGGTGATCTCGCCCCGGAAATAGCCGAGGTCGTGGTGCCCGGAGATGACCAAGGTGTCGAACTTGATGGGCCTGTCGTTAAAGTACAGCAAGGTGGCCAGCTCGGACTGAAACTCAGGCAGACGATATTCACCGGTGAGCTGGGCACGCTTGAGCTCGGCGGCACGGATGTCGTCAAATACCGCATTGCATTTGGCTTTTTTTTCAGGCGGTATGCCGCCCACACATTCCTCGGCTTTGAGGCTGACCTTATCGAGATGTTTTTTGGCTTCGATGATGGCCGTGCGGGTTTTTTGTGGCAGACGCTGATGCGAGGGCAAGATGGCAATGGCCTTGCCCTGCTTCTTGAAAGACTCGCTTTTGGCCATGGCCTCTATCTCTGCACTGGCATTGTTCAAATCAAAAAACAAAATATTTGCCTGCGCAGAAAATACGCAGAACCACAAAACAATCAGACGCATATCAGACGCATAAGTGTTGGATAAATAAATCAGCCACCTTAAACCCGCTTTGCTGTTCGATCTCCACAAAACCAGTGGGGCTGGTGACATTGATTTCGGTGAGTTTGTCGCCGATGACATCCAGGCCCACCAGAAAAAGCCCTTTGGGCAGAAGGCGCTTGGCCATGGTGTGGGCGATGTGTCGGTCAGTGTCACTGAGGGCCTGTGCCACCGGCCGCCCACCCGCTGCCATATTGCCGCGCGTTTCCCCTTGTGCCGGAATGCGCGCCAAGGCGTAGGGCACCACCTCACCGCCGATCAGCAAGATGCGTTTGTCGCCGGCCAGAATGTCAGGCAAATAACGCTGCGCCATGATGGTTTCTTGCCCAAGTTTGGTCAGGGTTTCAATGATCACATTCAGATTGGCATCTTCTTTACGCACGCGAAAAATACCTTTGCCACCCATGCCATCGAGGGGCTTGAAAATGGTGTCTTCATGCGTTGCCACAAAGGCTTTTAAAGTGGCCGCGTCGCGCGTGACGATGGTGGGCGCAATCATGTCGGGGTGTTGCAGGATGGACAACTTTTCATTGTGCGCACGAATGGCCGCCGGGGCGTTGTACACCGTGGTCGCGCACAGCTCGAGCAGATAAGTGCGGTAGACATACTCCATGTCAAAAGGCGGGTCTTTGCGTTCGATGATGCGATCAAAATAGTCAAACGCCTTGTTGCCCTCTTCTTTGACCTCATACCAAGACGCCTCGGCAGAGATCTGCAAACGCATCACTTGTCCCACCACCTTGCCGCCAACAGAGGCAAAGCCCATGTCGTTTGCCCACACTTCATGGCCAGCCCGCGCTGCCGCGCGCATCATGGCGATAGAGCTGTCTTTGTGTTGCTTGAGTTTGGGCAGCGGGTCAAGGAGGAAGAGCAGTTTCACAGGTGTTTTTTCAAAAATTCAGGGACGCGGATTTGCGAGTCGGCAAAGGCCGCGGGGTTGTGCCCCGTCGTGACCCCCTTGCCCTTGTTCACGCCATTGGGGACATCGGTGCGCACGCTTACTTTTCCGGGGCCATCAAAACCGTGGTAGGCATCGGGGTAGCTCACGTAGGTGATGTCTTTGCGGCGGTTTTTCAAGGTCTCGGCAAAGGCAGCGCAAGGGGCTGCGGGGGTCCAGTCATCGGCCTCGCCAATCAAGATCATGAGCGGAATTTGCAAGGGGTAGCTGTGCGCCATTTGATTAAAGGCAGTGCAGCCGGGGTAAAAAGCCACGGCGGCGGCAAAATCACGCGCTGGCTTGCTGGCAGTGTCCAGAGTGCGCAGCGTGGTGGAGCCTCCGTGCGACCAGCCAAGCAAGGCCACCCGTTTTTCGTCCACCTCGGCTTGCTCGGCCAAGAAATCCAGCGCTGCGCGGGCATCGCGGGCCCTGCCAATGGGATTGATATTGCGCTGGCCGTAAGTGCTGGTGCACACTTCTTTGAGGCCACGCGAGGTGAAGCTGTCTAAAAATAACACTGAGTAACCTGCCTTGTGCCATTTTTCGATGGCGGCCTTGTGTCGGGCGCTGCCCTCATTGTCGCGGCCACCCACCCCGCCGCAGCCGTGCAAGAGCACGATGGCAGGGGCCTTTTTCCCCGCTGTGACAGGCTGTAGCGACACATAGGCGCGCAACTCCTTGGGGTCAGCCAAGCCCGCCTGCGTGTGGGGAATCATTTGCCAGGCGCTGCCTGGCTTGCTGATCGGGGCGGCGTTTGTTTGCCTGTGGGGTGCCTGCGCGCAGGCGGTGAGCAGGAGGGCGGCGAAAAGAAAAAGTGGGCGCATGAGAGGAAAATTGTA
>JBDKJU010000067.1:0-3813 GCA_039796435.1 Pseudomonadota bacterium
GAAAAAACCACGCTTGAAATTGGCAAATACAAAGTCAGCCGAGCCACTGGCAAAGATGCCATCCTGCTCTCCGCGCTGACACGACAAGACTGGACCGAACGCGTTGCTGTGAGCCAGCGCCGCGATGACAACGAAAACGTCAGTGCCGTCAATGAAGAGCTCAAACGAGGGGGTGGATTTTTACTCACCCGCAGTGGCATGCCAATTGGCGGCGCCTTCTACACCCCGGTTAAAGACACCATTTGGGAGCTGCGTCGTCTGGGCGTGATCAAAACTTTTAGCGGTCGTGGGCTCACGTCACTCTTGCTTGAGGCCATAGAGGGCAGCGCCCGCAAACGCAATATTCAGATGGTGCGCGTGCCGGTGTCCACCGAGAACACCGTGACACGGCATTACTTTGAGCAGCTGGGTTATCGCCTGGTGCCGGGGGCGACCATGATCACTGCATTTCCAAGTGCCAGTCAGCCTTTGATGATGCAAAAATTTTTAATGTAAACAAGACCACGGGAGAGGTTAATGTCTGGAGCTCATTTTCATGTACATGGTCCACACGACCACGAGTTAGAACACGCAGCCAAGGGCGGCCATGGTGATCATGGTGGTCATGGTGAGGGGGACAACAGTGCCGGCAAAATTGCGGTGATGACGGCTATATTGGCCACTGTTGGCGCTTTGTTTTCTTATCAGGCAGGCGTTACCCAAAACGATTCGATGCTGCACAAAAATAATGCGGCCATCAAAAAAACCGAAGCCTCAAATCAATGGAACTACTATCAGGCCAAAAGCAATAAGCAAAATCTGGCCGAGCTTTCTCTCGAAATTGTCAACACCCCTGAACGCAAAGATTTTTATAAGAACGAAATTGATCGCTATAAAAAAGAAAAAAAGGAAATTCAAGGCGAAGCTGAAAAGCTCGAAAAAGCCTCAAAAGATGCTGACAAGAAATCTGATGAGAGCATGCACAAACACCATCAATGGGCACAGGCCATGACCGCCATACAAGTATCCATTGCCTTGGCTGCCATCACCTTGCTGACCAAGAAAAAATGGATGGAGTACGCCTGCTGGGCGGTTGCCGCCATTGGTCTTGGCTTGGGCGTCATGGCCTTGATCAGTCACTAAGCCAGACCGCTTGGGGTGCCTCAATTGAAAGCCCTCTCTGACGTGCCATGGCATTTGCTGTTTGCCGTTGCCCTCTTGCTGTCGGCTGCCTATTATTTTTTAAATCGGCATCGTTTTCGCCGCAGCTACCTTTATGGTCAAAGCACGGTCAACAACGAAAATATCACCCTCTACGCCAATACCACTTTTGAAAAACTGTCCCCGCAAGAGCTGTCTGCCAAACATGGGCCCGCCTCGGTGCAATTTGTCGGACGGCAAAAATTATTGGACAAAAAGCAGATTCTTCTGTATCGCCTACTGCAGGTGGCGTTTAAAGAGCATGATGTGTTTTGCCGGGTGCGCTTGGGAGATGTGCTGCGCCCTGCCCCACATTACGAACACAAAAAACGCATGGACGCCTATCGCAGCATTGGGCATCTGTATGTTGATGCCGTGGTGTGTGACAAATTTTCCCGCATCATCGGCATTGTTGATTTGGAACGCATGGGCGAGCGCAGTCGACGCCGCGACCTGATAGAGTCCTACAAAATCCAGTGCCTGCAACAAGAACAGTTCAGCTATTTGCGCATAGACCCCAACCAGATGCCTCGCTACAAAGACCTGTTTGACCTGTTGATGAATCAAGTGCCGCGCGTCAAAGAAGAAGACCTCACCCCCATGCATCCGCGCACTGAGTTTGTCACCATCTCTTTGATAAGCAAGCTCAAGATGGGCAAATACCAAAAATACCGCAGCGCCAATGCCTCTTTAAGCGGCGCCACGCTTCTGCCCCCACGCTTGACGGCTTGACCAAATAAAGCCTGACTCAGCCCGCGCTCAACCTGGCATAGGCGCGCGCTATGGCGGCCTCCACTTGCCGAGGGGCGGTGCCACCAAAGTGGTCACGTGCGGCCAGCGAGCCTTCCAGACTCAAGCACGCAAAAACGTCTTCACCAATCAGTCCGCTAAAGGTCTGCAACTCTTTAAGGCTCAAAGCACTCAAATCTTTTTGCGCCTCCTGAGCGGCTTTGACCGCCAAGGCCACCACTTCATGTGCCTCGCGAAAGGCCATGCCTTTGCGCACTAAGTAGTCCGCCAGATCGGTGGCCGTGGCATAGCCCTCCATGGCGGCGGCCCGCATATTGGCAGGCACGGTCTGCAGGCCAGCGAGCATTTCGGCCATGATGCGCAGGCTTCCGGTCACGGTATCGACAGTATCGAACAAGGGCTCTTTGTCTTCCTGATTGTCTTTGTTGTATGCCAATGCCTGCCCCTTCATCAAGGTCAACAGACCCATCAAGTGGCCATACACTCGGCCGGTTTTGCCACGGATCAACTCGGCCACATCAGGGTTTTTTTTCTGCGGCATGATGGACGAGCCAGTGGTGAAACGGTCTGGCAAACGCACAAAAGCAAAGCGTGGATTCATCCACAGCACCAGCTCTTCAGACAGACGCGACAGATGCATCATGATGGTGGCGCAGGCAGACACCACTTCAATCACGAAATCACGGTCAGACACAGCGTCCAAAGAGTTCTCAGCTATGCGTGCAAACCCCAGACTTTTGGCCACGTGATCGCGATCGATGGGAAAGGTGGTACCGGCCAGAGCAGCAGCGCCCAAAGGCAAGGTATCTACTCTTTTGCGTGCATCGATAAGACGTTCAGCGTCCCGCATCAGCATCTCCACATAGGCCAAACAATGATGCTCAAAACTCACCGGCTGTGCCACCTGCAAATGCGTGAACCCCGGCAATATGGTGTGCACATTTTGCTTGGCTTGCATCAGTAAAGCTTTCTGCAATTCGACCACACTGGCCCGCAGCTCATCCACCGCCCGCCGGGTATACAAACGCACATCAAGGGCCACCTGATCGTTGCGTGAACGCCCCGTGTGCAAACGCTTGCCCGCTTCGCCCACCAACTCGGTCAGGCGTTTTTCAATATTCAAATGAATGTCTTCGTGGGCCAGTGAAAACTCAAATTGTCCAGACTCAATTTCCTTAGTGATCTGAGCCATGCCACGCTCAATGTCCAGCAAGTCTTGGGCACTGATCACGTTTTGTATGCACAGCATTTTGGCGTGCGCCAACGAGCCCTGTATGTCTTCGCGCCACAGTCTTTGGTCAAAATCGATCGACGCGGTAAATCGTTGTGTAATGACCGACACGGGCTCGGAGAACAGCCCCGACCAGGCTTGATGTTTTTTAGATAATGAGTTATGTGCAGTCATGAAATAATATGAAAGTGGACACCGAAATCAAATTCAATCGCCGCAGCAGTGACAAGAGCAGCAGCTCCAGCAACCGCGCGCAGTATCGTGCGCTGCCGGTGGCTGTGTACGCGCCGCCACCTGATTGGCGCAATTTAGGCATATTGGCCCGCAGCCTGATTTTGATTGTATTGGGCGTTATTGTAGTGGCCTTGGTGGCCAGCGACAGCGGGCACTTCTGGGACAAATTGGCGCAGTACCTCGCCTACGCCATGTGGCCGATTTTTGCGGTGTTGACGGTGGCATCAGCCAGCAGCCCCTACCTAGCCAAACTGGCCCGTTGGCAGTGGATGAGCATCCTGCTTGCTGTCGCCGGTCTGAGCGCGCTGGCATTACCAGCCACTGACTGGTTTGTGCGTTTCAAACACGTATTCATCGCCGGCGTGGGCATGGGCGCAGTGATGATGTACCTTGATCTGCGCGGCAAAGCCTTTTCGCCC
>JBDKJU010000068.1:0-2539 GCA_039796435.1 Pseudomonadota bacterium
TGTACGGTTTTTTCCATGCAAGCTCTCGCTGAAAAGTGGTTTTCTGAATTTTACCAAGCAATCGCTTGCTAAAAATAATATTTTTTGTTATCGTTGCCTCGTTATGAATGCTATTTTGAACCCTAGCCCCGTTTTAGCCACACCTAAGCCCCGTGGTCGTCCACGCAAAACACTGAAAGAGCGCGAAGACGGCAACCGCAAGAGCGATTTGGTCGCCGCTGCGGCCAAGCTGTTTCGCAAAAAAGGGTTTGACGCCACCAGCACCCGTGACATTGCCACTGCCGTGGGCATGCGCAGCGGATCGCCTTTCTACCACTTCAAAAGCAAGGGTGATTTGCTGTACGCGGTGATGGCGCAGGGGATGCGCTCGGCGATTGAAAAGCAGCAAAAAACGCTATCAAATACAGAGCAATTTAAACAAAAAACACGACGGCTTTCACGTCATTTATTGCATGTTTTGATACGCCACCATTTCGAGGTGATGTTGGGTGCGGGCAGCGACTTTATACCGGTAATGCTGTATGAATGGCGCTCGCTCACCCCGCGCCAGCGCAGCACCATGGCGCAGTTGCAGCGCGAATATGAGGCGGTGTGGCTGCCGGTTTTAGAGGCACTTTATGCCTCTGGCCAGTTGAAGTGCCCCGTCAAGCTGGCGCGGCTCTTGATTTTTGGGGCGCTGAACTGGTCGGTGCAGTGGTTTGACGCCAAAAAAGAAGCCAGTCTGGACGATTTGACCGAGGCGGCGATGCTGCTGTTTATCAGGGACTAATTTTAGGATTGAAATCGGGAAAGAATGATGACCTATACATCGGTGTTTAAAGACAAGCTGTTTACTGGCAAGGTGGTTTTGGTCACCGGTGGCGGCTCAGGCATTGGGCGCTGCACGGCGCATGAGCTGGCAGCGCTGGGGGCGCAGGTCGTGCTGCTGGGACGCAATCTAGAAAAACTGCAAGCTGTGGACGCTGAAATCAAGCTGGATGGCGGAAGTGCGAAACCGTGAGGCGATCAAACCGTTCGAGGGGTTTCATCTTGCCCAAACACCGAAGGTGTTTTTATGACTTACTCACCTAAGGTGTTTCTGGCATGAGCGTTTATCAATCGTCTTGGAACGCGCAAAGCTCCGTCGCTTTAGCGCGACGAGAAGCCATGCTGGCGCGGATTGCGGCGCTGCGGGCGCTGGAAGAGCGCTCTGCGCAAGCCTCTGCCAAGTCCAAAGCTGTTTTTGACAAACGCGGCCAGTTGCTTCCACGCGAGCGCGTCGCCCTTCTGCTGGATGCGGGCGCGCCCTACTTGCCACTGTGTTCGTTGGCTGGCTATATGCAGGACCACAAAGACCCGGAGAAATCCATCCCCGGCGGTGGCATGTTGGCGGGCATTGGCTTTGTAAGCGGCACGCGCTGCATGGTGGTGGCGAGTGACTCAGGCATAGATGCTGGGGCGATTGGGCCTATGGGTTTGGACAAGATTTTGCGGGTGCAAGAAATCGCACTGCAAAACAAGTTGCCCTTCATTCATTTGGTTGAAAGTGCGGGGGCGAATTTGACGCGCTATCGTGTGGAAGGCTTTGTGCACGGCGGGGCGCTTTTTCGCAACTTGGCGCGGCTGTCTGCCGCTGGTATCCCGGTCATCACCGTGCAGCATGGCTCGGGTACGGCGGGTGGGGCTTACATGCCGGGGCTGAGCGACGTGGTGGTGATGGTACGCAAGCGCTCACGGGCTTTCTTGGCCGGGCCGCCGCTGTTAAAGGCTGCTACGGGTGAAATTGCCACCGAAGAAGACCTGGGCGGCGCGGAAATGCACACCAGCGTGTCGGGGTTGGGCGAATATCTGGCAGAAGACGACAGACACGCTCTTGGACTGGCAAAAGAGGTGATAGCCGGCATGAAATATGCCAACATAGCTACAAAAAACATAGTAAAAACACCTGTTTTAAGCAGTGAAGATTTGCTGGGTCTGATGTCTGACGACTTGCGGCAACCCGTGGACATGCGTGAGGTGATTGCCCGACTGGTGGATGGCTCGGATTTACTGGAATTCAAACCGCTGTACGGTGCGGCAACCGTGTGCGCACAGGGGGCGATTGGCGGGTATGCGGTGGGTTTTATCAGCAATAACGGGCCGATAGACGTGGCGGGAGCCAACAAGGCAACGCATTTCATCCAGCGCTGCTGCCAGTTGGGCCAGCCCATCATCTACCTGCAAAACACCACCGGCTATATGGTGGGCGTGGAGAGTGAACAGGGCGGGATGATCAAACACGGCTCTAAGATGATTCAGGCGGTGTCAAACGCGGATGTACCACAAATCACCATCCAGTGCGGTGCCTCGTTTGGCGCAGGCAACTACGGCATGTGCGGACGTGGCTACGCGCCGCGTTTTTTGTTCAGCTGGCCAAACGCGAAAACCGCCGTCATGGGCGGCGAACAAGCAGCTAAAACCATGCAAATCGTCGCCGAAGCAGGGCTAGCACGCAAGGGGCTGACGGCTGACCCCGTCGAATCAAAAGCGCAGTTTGACAAGATCGTCACGCTGTTCAACA
>JBDKJU010000069.1:0-3098 GCA_039796435.1 Pseudomonadota bacterium
ACTTAATTTGCTCTGTTTTCACCCAACCTACATCCCGAACACCTGTATACGGAAAAGCAGTATTGCCTACGATATTATTTTCGCATATTTTGTGCCTAAACCTTTGCCTGTGGACCAAGCCCTCAATTAGACAGCTAAGTGGTGAGAAGCCATTTTATTTCTAATTAAAAACAAAAATGAAATCAAAATGAGCTTGCTTTATTGCCTCTAAAAAATCTTGTTTTCATTCCTCATTCACACACAAGCCCGTCTTTTGGCTGATTCTGAGCAATATTATTGCTTAACCACGCTCTCAGAGCAGATATGCAAGTCTGTCTGCGCGGCAGCCTGAACACAGCGCTGTGGTGACTATTTCACTTGCATTGCAAGCAATTTAAAAGCAGAAAAAAATATCCCATCAACACATACCATCAGCATTATATTTGTCAAAAAAATGGCGTTATTTTTCTAAAAAATTAAAAAAAACTTCCTCAAAACAGTTTTTTTTACTGTTTTTTCCCCCTCCTTTCCTTGCCTGCAGACAATGTCCAGCCTGTCTTGGCTACTTCAAGCTATCAACTAGTTTCTTAAACACCGCAGCAACTGCGGTGGCCAGTCTTCTATTTGCTGAGCTAAAGCCAGAGCCAGTTTGCGATTGTCCAATACGCTGTACGCGGGGCGTTTCACCGGTGTTGGATATTGTTCGCTGTTGATGGGACGCACCAGTGGACGACGCATACCCTCGGGCAGGTGTTTGATGATGGACTCCACAAACCCAAACCAAGTGGTCTCGCCACCTGCACTTAAATGATAGAGCCCTGGTGCAATGTCACGGGTAATGGCCGCTAAAGTCAGCTCGGCCAAATAAGGGGCCCAATTCGGAACACCGCATTGGTCGTTAACAAAGGCCAGTTCCTCGCGTTCTTGCGACACGCGCCAAATGGTGTTGAACATGTTTTTGCCAACGCGTGAATACACCCACGAGGTGCGAAATACCAAGGCCTCGGGCGACAAAGCCAACACAGCCTGTTCACCGGCAAGTTTGGTTTTGCCATAGACTGACAGTGGGTTCACTGCATCCGTCTCAAGCCAGGGAGTGCGCTTCTTGCCATCAAAAACATAATCGGTGGAATAGTGCACCAGTCGCGCGCCCATCTTGTGGGCCGCCACCGCCAACACTGCGGGCAGCTCGGCATTGAGGGTATGTGCAAGCTCTGGCTCGCTTTCGGCTTTGTCCACCGCGGTGTAGGCGGCGGGGTTGAGAATCAGGTCAAAACGCTGCTGATTTAAAAATGCGCTCACCGCTTGCAAATCAGCCAAATCGAGAGTGGCGCGTGTGGGGGCGATGAGTTCGTGCTCGGGCAGGAGCAGTTGACTTAAGGCAGAACCGATCTGCCCAGTGCTGCCGGTCAATAAAATTTTCATCTTGTTGTTAGAGGTAGGTATCGGCCTGCACCAGTAACTGACCTGCTTTGTCTTTATCGTTCACAATTGGGGTGTGGGTATTGGGCCAAGCGATGTTCAGGGCGGGGTCATTCCACAGTAGGGTGCGTTCATGTTGCGGTGCCCAGAAGTCAGTGGTTTTGTACAAAAACTCTACCTTGTCGCTCAAGGCCATAAAGCCATGCGCAAAGCCCGGCGGTACCCAAAGCATACGCCCATTGATGGCCGACAAGGTGTACATTTCATGCTGGCCAAAGCTTACAGAACTGCGTCGCATGTCTACCACCACATCAACCACCTCGCCACTGACCACACGCACCAGCTTGCCCTGAGCTTGTTCGATCTGGTAGTGCAAACCACGCACCACACCTAATTTGGAGGTGGAATGATTGTCCTGCACAAAGTGGTAATAGCCCTCGGGCTTGCCAATCGCCGCATGAAAAGCACGATTGTTGAAGCTCTCGTAAAAAGAACCGCGCTCATCAGCAAATTTACGTGGCTGAAACAAAACGACATCAGCAAAACGGGTGGCCATTGGGTTCATGCACGCGCCCCGTAATTTTTGTCCAACCAAGTCTGGTAGCTGCCGGTTTTGATGGCCTCTACCCAAGCTGTATTCGCCAAATACCAGGCCACCGTTTTACGCAAGCCTGAAGCCAATGACTCTTGCGGCTGCCAGCCAAGCTCGGCAGTGAGTTTGCCATGGTCTATGGCGTAGCGACGATCATGACCAGGACGATCTGGCACGTGGGTCTTGAGCGTTTTGTAGTCAAAGCCTGGGCGCAGTTCTGCGAGCAATGCACAAATCGTGTCCACAATATACAGGTTGCTGCGCTCTTCGTCACCGCCCACCATATAGGTTTCACCCGCACGCCCTTTTTCTAGCACTAAGCGAATGGCGGCCGCGTGATCATGCACGTACAGCCAATCGCGAATTTGTTGCCCATCACCATAAATGGGCAAAGGCTTGTGCGCCAGCGCGTTCAGAATCATGAGGGGGATGAGTTTTTCGGGGAAATGCCGAGGGCCGTAGTTGTTGGAGCAATTGGTAGTGAGTGTGGGCAAGCCATAAGTGTGGTGGTAGGCACGCACAAAGTGGTCGGCGCTGGCTTTAGACGCGGAATATGGGCTATTGGGCTGAAATTGATTGTCTTCAGTAAAGCGCCGATCTTCTGGCGTGAGCGAACCATACACCTCATCCGTGGACACTTGTACAAAACGAAAGTCTGCTTTCGCCGCACCAGATAAGGACTGCCAATGTGCCTTGCTGGCCTCTAGCAGACGAAATGTGCCGATCACATTGGTCATCACAAATGCCTCAGGGCCATGAATGGAGCGATCCACATGACTTTCGGCCGCAAAGTGCACAACCGCTCGGGGAGAGTGCTGCTCAAACAATTTTTTGAGCGCATGCGCATCAGTGATATCGACTTGCGCAAACTGGTAATTGGGATGCCCGTGCACCTGCTCTAAATTCATGGGTTGAGCGGCATAAGTGAGGACGTCGATATTCAGCACTGGCTCATTTTTGTCTTTCAACCAATCCAGCACAAATGCCGACCCAATAAAACCACAGCCACCGGTCACAAAAATCATGTTTTCCCTTTTAGAACAAGGCCGCATTTTAAAATAGCCACATGAGCATCAGCGTCCTCATCATTAAAACCTCCTCCATG
>JBDKJU010000070.1:0-3530 GCA_039796435.1 Pseudomonadota bacterium
GACATCACGCAGGAGGCGTTCATCAAGGCCTATCGTGCCTTGGCGGGCTTCCGTGGTGACAGCGCTTTTTATACCTGGCTATACCGCATCGCCGTCAACACCGCTAAAAATTTTCTACAAAGCCGTGGCCGTCGTCTTCCGACCACCACCGAGATGGATGCTGAAGAGGCTGAAAACACGGCCGCGGGAGAGCATCTTCGCGATGTGGCCTCACCTGAAAGAGAGCTAATGAGCAAGCAGTTGGGGCAGATGGTGCAAAAAGTGGTTGATAAATTGCCCGAAGATCAACGCACCGCCTTACAACTGCGTGAAATAGACGGTCTTTCATACGAAGAAATTGCAGAGGCCATGGCCTCGCCAGTGGGGACTGTGCGTTCGCGTATTTTTCGGGCGCGCGAAGCTGTGGCAGTGGCTGTGAAGCCTCTGATTGAAAATGCAGGCTATAGCCGTTGGTAATGAATATAAAAATTTATGCGTGATATTTCTGATTTACTGAATAACCCCAGCACTCGCCTTGATGCACAGGTGCTCACCCATGCACTGGCCACGCAGTTGACAGGTGAACAGTTGCGTGGGGAGGCTTTGACCGATCTGTCCTCATGCCAAAATATATTCGAGCGTCTGGCTGTTGAGCCGGTGCTGCTCTCCCCTGCGCTGGCCAAAGAAAATCAGGCCTTGCTCACTCTTGCCAACGCCTCGTCCCTAGCATCCCCTGGATCTGCCGCCCCGTCCTTTTCTTCCGCTTCCGCAGCAGTGACAGAGGTGGCATCGGAGCCATTAGTGGCCAATGATTCATGGTTTGGTGCACTGCTGGCCAAGCGCAGTCATGCAGCAGCCCTCATGTTGTCCGCAGTGCTGGTTTTTGTTGCCGGTGGAGGCGCCATGTTTTATACCGCCTATGAACACTCTGTGCAATTGGCCGCCGTGAAACAGGCCAACTCTGTGGCTTTGGAAGACTACCTGAAAGCCCACAAAGAGTTGCAACAACAGGGGGGACCCAGTATTAACCCCCACATTCACAACGCCTCCATTCGCGTGACCTACTAACGAGGACGCATGCCCCGTTTACCGTTACTTTTTGTCTGTCTGGCATACTTGCCCTGGCTGTGGGCGCAAGAGGCGACCCAGTGGCTCAAACAGGCCATGCATGCGGCTCAGCGTCTCAATTACGCGGGCACCGTGGTGGTGCAACGCGGGGCCCAACTTGAGACAGTGCGCATTGCCCATGTCAATGATGGACAGCAGGAGATTGAGCGCCTGTTGACCATGGATGGACAGATGCGTGAGGCTATTCGCGTAGGCGATCAGATCACCACTTATATTCCCGATGTCAAATTGGTGCGCGTGGAGCCAAGGGCAGGGCGGCATGTGTTTCCTGCATTGGCACCGCAACAGGTGGAGGCTTTGAGCAAAAATTACCAGATGCGTTTAGGGGCTCAGGAACGTGTGGCGGGACATGAGGCGCAAATGCTGATGTTTATGCCCAAGGACGCGAACCGTTTCCCCTATGTGTTGTGGGCCGAGTTGCGCACTGGCCTGTTGCTCAAAACGCAAATTGTCAATGAACATAATGAGTTGCTGGAGCAGGTGCTGTTCACCGATGTGCAGTTGGGTAACCACATGAACAAGGCCTCGGTGCGCCCGACATTCGTCGCACTGGCGAATGACTGGCAATATGAAACCCTAAGCATCGTCAGCCCTTTAAACATGAGCACCGGTTGGAGCGTGAGTGAGTTGCCCCCCGGCTTTATCAAGGTTCGTGAGGGCTTCCGTAGCTTGCCAGGGCTTGCCATGCCGGTGGTGCATTTGGTGTTTAGCGACGGCATTGCCTCGGTGTCGGTGTTTATTGAACACAATCGTGGCGCCGATGCGCTGCCCAGCAGACCGCAAGCAGGGCAGGCTTTTTTTCGCCGACAATTGGCTGAGTACACCGTGACCGCCATTGGTGAAACGCCCTTTGCCGCAGTACAGACCATTGCCATGAACATACAGGCTCCGAGTCATGCGATGGTGAATTCTGGCTCAGCCGCTGTGGCCGCCACGCAGGCCGCCTTGAACCGTATTCGTGGTCATGAAAATACCAATACCAATACCAATAGTAATGGCAATATCAATAACAACGGCAACAGCAACAACGGCATGAGAGCCGGTGAGCCCCCCATTTTCAGTAATTCTTTTTCTAACAGCAAACACAATCACAGCAAAAAATGAAAACTTTTTTATTGGCATTCATTGCATTATTTAGTTTGATTTCTCAGGCCGCCGGCTTGCCGGACTTCACCGAAATTTATGAAAAACAAGGTGCCGCGGTGGTCTCTATTCAAGTCATGAAGTCCACGCGCAGTAATCAACAAAATAACCCTTTTAGTGGACGTGATTTTGGCAATGACGAAATGAACGAATTTTTCCGGCGCTTCTTTGGGCCAGATGCAGACCCGCGTGGCAATAATCCCAACAACCGTAACCGTGGCAATCAGCGCGAGCGTGGTCCAGAGCTGCGTCCACAAGGTGCCGGTTCGGGCTTCATCATCACCAATGATGGCTACATCGTGACCAATCACCACGTGGTGGATGGGGCTGACGAACTCAATGTCACCTTAGCCGATAAGCGCGAATTTAAAGCCAAAACCATTGGCAGTGACTCGCGCACCGACACAGCCTTGATCAAAATTGACGCCTCTGCTTTGCCCAAGGTGAGCATTGGTGACCCAACAAAATTAAAAGTAGGCGAATGGGTCGCCGCTATTGGTCAACCCTTTGGTTTGGAAAACACCCTGACCAAGGGAGTGGTCAGCGCCAAAGGACGCTCCAATATTGGGGATGCCAATAATTTGGTGGCGTTTATCCAGCATGATGCGGCGGTCAATCCTGGCAACTCTGGCGGCCCCTTGTTCAATGCCAGGGGCGAAGTGGTGGCCATTAACTCCATGATCTTTACCCGTTCAGGCGGGTTTCAGGGGCTGTCGTTTGCCATACCCATCAACACTGCCATGGATGTGGTGGAGCAGTTGAAATCAGGTGGTAAGGTCAGTCGCGGTCGCATAGGCGTGGCGATTGGGCCGGTGAGCAAAGATCTGGCCGAGTCTTTTGGTTTGAGCAAAGCCGTGGGGGCACTCGTGGGCTCTGTTGAAAAAGACAGCGCGGCAGAGAAGGCAGGGGTCAAAGAAGGCGATGTGATCATGAAGTTTGATGGCAAGACCGTCAATGAGTCCAGTGATTTGCCACGTATTGTTACCTCAGTCAAGCCAGGCAGCAAGACCAGTGTGGAGGTTTGGCGTAGTGGTAAGACCCTGACTTTATCCATCGTGGTGGGTGAGGCAAAAGTGGAGCTTGCCGATGCCAAGTCCGACAAAAAAGAGACCAAGCCCACGGACAACAAATCTGATAAGACCACCATCAAACGCTTGCCTATGGATGTGGTGGCATTGAGCGAGACTGAGAAAAAAGACGCAGAAGTCAAGGCGGGCGTTCGCATCGTTGAGGCTCGTAAAGGCGTTCGCAACCTAGAGGATGACGACATTATTTTGAGC
>JBDKJU010000071.1:0-2823 GCA_039796435.1 Pseudomonadota bacterium
CAAATACTCTTGCACGCCTATGCCAGCATAAACGGTGTCACCCACTTTAAAGTCAGCATGTTTAGAGGCGATAACTTTACCAATACCGCCTGCACGCATCACCTCGCCAATGGCCACGGGTGGAATGTAGCTCTTGCCTTCGTTCATCCAGCCGCGCATAGCGGGGTCTAGTGATAGGGAGAGTGCTTTGACGACAACGCCGCCGTCTTGCGGTTCCGTAACCGTTTCTTCAGTAAAGCTCCAGCCTTCGCGAGTGGGCAAGCCCACTGGGCGGGCTGCAAGGCGGATTTGGTGGTTAACTATATTGGCAAGAGTAGACATAGGACACTTTCTTCAAAAAACATGGCAAACAAAGAGTTGATGTCACTATGATAAATTTGAGTTTGTCGTAGACGAGTACCCAACGCGACAGCAAATTAGGCTGGCTACTCAAAAAAACTTGTCAAGCAAGTTTGCCCAGCAGCAGGTATTCCATCAGCGCTTTTTGTACATGCATGCGGTTTTCGGCTTCGTCCCACACTACTGATTGCGGGCCGTCAATGACCTCAGCTTGCACCTCTTCACCACGGTGGGCGGGCAAGCAGTGCATGAACAGGGCATCGGGCTTGGCAGCACGCATCATGTCTTCATCCACGCACCAATCGGTAAAGGCGGTTTTGCGAGCCTCGTTTTCGGCCTCGTAGCCCATGCTGGTCCACACATCGGTGGTGACTAAATCAGCGCCGGCGCAGGCCTGCATGGGGTCTTTGAAGACTTTGTAGCTGTCGGCAGAGCGTATGCCGGCAATGGTTTCATTGACCTCGTAGCCACTCGGGGTGCTTACATGCACTGTAAAACCTAAAATCTCACTCGCTTGCAGCCATGTGTTGGCCATGTTGTTGCCGTCACCCACCCAAGCCACGGTCTTGCCAGTTATGGAGCCACGGTGTTCTATGTAGGTAAAGATGTCCGCCAAAATCTGGCAAGGGTGAAACTCGTTGGTCAAGCCGTTGATCACAGGCACGCGAGAGTGTGCGGCAAAGCGCTCGATTTTGGTCTGCTCAAAAGTGCGAATCATCACCAAATCGACCATGCGGCTGATCACTTTGGCGCTGTCTTCAATCGGCTCTGCACGACCCAGTTGGCTGCCATCTGTGGTTAAATGCACCACCGAACCGCCCAATTGGTACATGCCCGCTTCAAAGCTGACGCGGGTGCGGGTGGAGGCTTTTTCAAAAATCATCGCCAGTGTGCGGTCGGCCAGAGGCTGATGCTTCTCATAGGCTTTGAACTTTTTCTTGATGAGGGCGGCACGCTCGAAAATATAAGCATATTCAGCCGCTGTGAGGTCGCTGAATTGCAGGTAATGTTTGAGTGCGCTCATGCTTTCTCCGCCAACAATTGAATCACTAGGGGTATCAAGATAGCGATAATCTCGTCAATCTCAGCAGCTGTGATGATGAGTGGTGGCACCATGCGGATAACGGAGTCTGCCGTCACACTGATGAGCAAACCTTTTTCTGCACAGCGTGCGGTGAGCTCGCCACAAGGCTTGGTTAGTTCTACGCCAATCATCAGCCCTTGGCCACGAATTTCTTTCAGGCCCGGGTTGCCAGCCAGCCCCTTGCTGATGGCGGCGCGAAAATAGTCGCCCATTTTTGTGGCATGTGCCAGTAGGCCTTCTTCTTCCATGATGCGAATGGTTTCAATACCGGCACGCATGGCCAGCGGGTTGCCACCAAAGGTGGTGCCATGGTTGCCAGGTTGGAAGATGTTGGCGGCTTTGGGGCCGGCAACAACAGCACCAATCGGGATGCCACTGCCCAAACCCTTAGCCAATGGCATCACGTCGGGCACAATGCCCGCCCATTGATGGGCAAACCATTTGCCGGTACGCCCCATGCCGCATTGCACTTCGTCAATCATCAAGAGCCAATCATTCTCATCACACAGTTTGCGTACTTGTTGCAAGTATTCAATGCGCATGGGGTTCACACCACCTTCGCCTTGGATGGTTTCAAAAAACACAGCCGTGATGTTTTTGTTGCCGGCAGTGGCTTGTTTGAGGGCTTCGATGTCGTTTTGTGGCACGCGGATAAAGCCCTCCACCAAGGGACCAAAACCTGCCTGCACTTTGGCATTGCCTGTAGCGCTTAGGGTGGCGATGCTGCGGCCATGGAAGGCTTTTTCATAAACGACGATTTCAGGCCGCTCAATGCCTTTGTCATGGCCATATTTACGCGCCAGTTTCAAAGCGGCTTCGTTGGCCTCTAAGCCTGTGCAGCAAAAAAACACATTGGCCATGCCGGATAGTTCAACCAACTTGGCGGCAAGCAATTCTTGCCCAGGCACATGGTAGTAGTTACAGCTGTGGATGATTTTGCTTAGCTGGTCTTGCAATGCTGGCACCAGTTTTGGGTGGTTGTGCCCCAAAGTGTTGACTGCAATACCGCCCAAAGCGTCGATATAGCTTTTGCCATTGATGTCCCACACACGGCAACCTTGACCGTGCGATAAGGCCATAGGCACACGGCCATAGGTGTTCATCACGTGGGGGGAGGCGGCTTCGACGAATGCGGACATACAGGTTTCTCCAAATGGCGTAAAACATTGATTTTAGTTGCAAGGTGATTCATCTTTGATGAAAGTTGTTTTGTGCATTCAGTCAGAGATGGCATCAATGAAAGCTTTCACGAAAAGCGTGTGTAAGGAAAGTAAATGGCAAGCAAATTTAAGTCTTATATAAGATAGAATACTTGTGCAGTGCAGCAAACCATGTTCGCGCTCGTTTTTAAACTTCAAAGTCTCGTAACATGACGACTCATTCGG
This sequence comes from Pseudomonadota bacterium, assembly GCA_039796435.1. Taxonomy (GTDB): domain Bacteria; phylum Pseudomonadota; class Gammaproteobacteria; order Burkholderiales; family Casimicrobiaceae; genus JBDKJU01. The sequence goes on from JBDKJU010000071.1 coordinate 2,809, forward strand.
CTAAAGAATTATTCA
>JBDKJU010000072.1:0-3110 GCA_039796435.1 Pseudomonadota bacterium
CCCTCAGAAAAGGCGGCATGACCGTGACCGAGTTTTCACCTGCAGAAGTTGGCAAATTCGTGCAGAAAATGCTACCTGTGATCAAGAAGCATGCCGCTACTGTTGGTGAGGCCACGGTCTCTGAGCTGGTAGCAGAACTCGAAAAAGTACGCAAGTAATTTTTTAATGTGTACGCAAGCCCACCTAAATGGTGGGCTTTTTTTATGCCCATCATGTTTGACAATGTATCCTATGCCCATCCTTGTCTCTCACCTCATCTTTAAGCTATGCACGCACTGAACCCTTGTCGCATTGCCTTAGCTGGCGCTGGTCTTATAGGTCAAGCCCATCTTCAGGCGCTGCAAAGTCTGCCACAGGCGGTGTTGGCCGCGATTGTCGACCCCTCAGCCAAAGCCAAAGCCCAGGCAGAGGCATTGAAGGTGCCGCATTTTGACGAACTCGCAGACCTGTTAGAGTCCGGCTTGGCCGATGGGGTGGTGCTGGCCACCCCCAATCAATTGCACTATGCTCAGGCATTACAGTGCCTGCAAGCGGGCATACCCGCCTTGCTGGAAAAACCCTTGACGCCCACTGTCGCCGAAGGCGAAGCCTTGCTTGCGGCGCAACAGCGCCACCCCACTCCTTTGCTGGTGGGACACCACCGCGCCCACAGCGCCATCGTTCAACTTGCGGCACAAGTGGTCAAGAGCGGCACACTGGGCCGTCTGGTGGCCTTTCAGGGCAGCGCGGCTTTTTACAAACCGGCACAATACTTTGTGGATGGGGCTTGGCGCACACAAAAAGGCGGCGGCCCCATCACCCTCAACATGATTCACGAAGTACACACCATGCGCACCCTGATGGGCGAGGTGCGCGCGGTGCAGGCCATGGCCGCCAACGCCGTGCGTGGCTTTGAAGTAGAAGACACCGTGGTCATCAATCTGGAGTTTGTCTCTGGGGCCTTGGGCAGTTTTGTGCTCTCAGACACTGCTGCCTCACCCAAAAGTTGGGAACAAACCGCGCAGGAAAATAAAAGCTATCCCAGCTACGCCGACGAAGATTGCTACCACCTCATGGGCACCTTGGGCTCGTTGTCGGTGCCCTCCATGAAGCTGAAAACGTACTCCACCACGAATGCCGAACGCGGCTGGTGGACGGCGTTTGACGAAAGCGTGGTCTCCCTCACCCGCACCGACCCGATCTTGGCGCAGATGCAGCACTTCATCGCGGTAGTCACCAAGCAGGCAGAACCACTGGTCACCTTGGCCGATGGCTTGGCCAATGTGCGCGTGACCGAGGCCATCGCCCAAGCCGTGCAGAGTCGCACAGCAGTGCTGCTGGCCTGACAAGCAAGTCATGGCCACTTATCTACTCGCAGTGACCATCAAGGGACAGAGGCATGGCAGAACAAGGCGGGCATGCGATACTGCTCCTAATGGAGACGTGTTCCGAGTATGTGAATGTCTAAGGCATCTACCCCAAAGACGTCCACCACGGCAGATATTGGCAAATGGCAGGCAAGGGGTTTTCAGCTCGACAATTCAGTACCCAACGGCCGCATTGCCTATGTGTTTGCCTACCCATATTAGACATGAGATCAGAGATGGACATGAAACAGATGAGACATTTAATTTTGTTGTGGGCGGTAATGATGACGGCACTTGTGCCAGCCACACATGCGCAAAGCCTGGGGAATTCTCTCACACCAATCGCGACCGAAGGTGAAAACGTTAAATTGGCTGTTGTAGTATTTGGAGGCTTGGTCAATGATGATATTACTTTTCAAATCAATGGTTTTGAGGTATTGTTGACAGCAAAAGGCTATACCTGTCAATACTGCGGTGTGGATATCGGGCAGGGGTATTTTCTTAATCTTGGCAAATTACCAGCCGGTGTGTACACCATCAAGATGCACCGCTATCATCATCTTATTGATCAATGGGACTACGACTCAAAAACCTACAGGCTCTACCCAGACACCGGCAATGAGTTCAGAGTCAGAAGTGCAGACGAGCCTTTGTTGCCTGTTTTTCCGACCGTGGTTGAGGTGATGGATTACCGAGCATTGATGGCGCTGGTGTTTTTATTGGGGGTCTCTGCCGTGGTGTGTCTGCGACGAAGATAGTTGGCGGGGTGTTCAGTGTGCAAGCGCCAAACTAAAATATGCCCATGAAAACTTTTCTCATGTTACACGGCATCAACCACAATATGTTTGGCAAGCGTGACCCCAAACAATATGGCACCATTACTCTGGACCAGATCAATGCCAACTTAGAGGCGCTGGCCAAAGACTTGGGCGTGCGTCTGGAGCACTACCAGACCAATGACGAAGGCAAGATGTGTGAGCGTGTGCATCAGGCTTATCTCGACCATGTCGCCGGCGTGATGATCAATGCCGGTGCTTGGACGCACTACAGTTACGGCCTGCGTGATGCAATCGCCATCCTCACTTGTCCGGTGGTCGAGGTGCACATGTCCAATATTCATGCGCGTGAAGCCTTTCGCCACCACTCGGTGTTGGCAGAGATTGTCAAAGGGCAAATCTGCGGCTTCGGGGCCGACAGTTATTTACTGGCCTTGCGCGCTGCGGTGAGTGCCGCCGCCACTGCCTCCGCATGATGCACTACCCTGTCATGAATGGCCACACCGAGCTGATTGCGCATATCGGTGACCCCACCCACAGCTTCAAGGCGCCCTTGATTTATAACCCGCACTTTGGTGCGCAAAACATCAACGCCATGGTGGTGACCATGGGGTGTGCGGCAGAAGACTTTGCGGCTTTCTTGCCCACTATCTTCAAGTTGAAAAACATGCGTGGTGCCCTCATCACCATGCCACACAAAATCAGTGTGGTGAATCTGCTTGATGAAGTGAGCACCACGGTGAAGGTGGCCGGGGCTTGCAATGCGGTCAAGAAAGTGGGCGGCAAACTGCACGGCGACATGTTTGACGGCGAGGGTTTTGTGCGCGGTCTTGCGCGTAAGGGTTTCGTGGTGCGGGGGGCAGCGGCCTTGGTGGTGGGCAGTGGCGGGGTTGGCTCGGCCATTGCCGCCTCACTTGCCAAACATGGCATCGCGGCATTGACTTTGTACGATGTCAACCAGGCCTCTAGCGAGGCTTTGGCACAGCGT
>JBDKJU010000073.1:0-3081 GCA_039796435.1 Pseudomonadota bacterium
AACGTCGACGGCATCAAGTGCTCGCGGTAATGCTTGAGCTCATTGATGCTTTCATGCACATCGGACAAGGCAGTGTGTTTGCCGGTTTTCACAAACGCCTTTTGCACTTGTGGCACCCAGCGCTTGGCCAACTCTTTGAGCGTGCTCACATCAATGTTGCGGTAGTGAAAATACGTCTCCAGCTTGGGCATGTAGCGCACCATAAAACGCCGGTCTTGGTGAATAGTATTGCCACACAGCGGCGATACCCCCTTGGGCACATACTGCGACACAAAGCTGATGATTTCGGCCTCTATCACTGCCTCATTTTTTGTCGAAGCCTTGACCTTGTCAACCAAGCCGCTTTTGCCATGCACCCCTTTATTCCACGAGTCCATGCCCTCAAGCACAGCATTGCTTTGATGCACCACCCACACCGGAGACTCGGCCACCGTGTTCAACTGGCTGTCAGTGATCACAATGGCTATTTCCAATATGCGGTCGGTATCCGGCTCTAAGCCAGACATTTCCATATCTAGCCACACGAGATTATTTTGGTCTTGCGCCACAGGGGATTGCCCTCATTTACTAAAATTGCATTTTAAAGACTCTATGACTGCCGCCCTTTTTATCACCCTCTTGGCCCTGGCCTTTGTTGCAGAAACACTGATTGCACTGTGGCTTGAGCAGCGCCACCTTAACCATGTCACGGCCCACCGCGATGAAGTACCCGTCGACTTTCGGCATCAAGTGCTTTTGGCCGAGCACCAAAAAGCCGCCGACTATACCTTGGCCAAGGCACGCCTAGGACGGCTGGAAATGCCGATTTCCTTATTGTTCACGGCATTCATTTTGTTTGCGGGTGGTTTGGCTTGGTTTTGGTCTGCCACAGAACCATTGTCTGCCCACCCCATCAGCCGCGAACTAGCGTTTGCCACGCTCTTGTCACTGGCGGGCTCGGTACTCTCCCTGCCCTTTGCCTACCGCATGGCTTTCGGGGTGGAAGCGCAATTTGGTTTTAATCGCATGAGCAAGAAGCTGTTTTTTACCGACCTCATCAAAAATACTCTGCTGTCGGCTGCATTATTGTTACCGATCATGTACGCCGTCTTTGCTCTCATGCGCCATGCTGGCGAGATGTGGTGGTGGTGGGCTTGGGCGCTGTTTTTTGGCTTTCAATTGCTGATGCTGGCGGTCTACCCCAATTTCATCGCGCCCATATTCAATAAATTTACCCCTTTGGCAGAAGGCGAAGCCAAAGACAGCATAGAAAGCCTGCTCGCCCGCACTGGCTTTTCGTCCGGGGGCTTATTTGTCATGGACGGCTCCAAGCGTTCCGCACACGGCAATGCCTACTTCACCGGTTTTGGCAAAACCAAGCGCATCGTGTTTTTTGACACTTTGCTGGAAAAACTCAGCCCCACAGAAATTGAAGCAGTGCTGGCACATGAATTGGGGCACTTCAAGCACCGCCACGTGCTTAAGCGCATTGCCCTGCTGGGCGTGGTGAGCTTGGCATTCTTTTGGGCAGTAAATGCCATATTGCCGGCGGAATGGTTTGGGCGTGCCTTTGGCTTTGCCGGTAGCCTACAAAATCAACCCGGTCTGGCGCTCATCGTGCTTGCCATGAGCTTGCCACATTTGCTGTTTTGGGTATCTCCCCTGTCGGCTAAGTTTTCTCGCAAAGACGAGTTCGAAGCAGATGCCTATGCCGCTGCCGTCAGCAGCAAAGATGCCCTGCGCACTGCCTTGGTCAAACTCACCGCTGATAACGCCTCAACCCTGACTCCTGACCCGCTTTACGCCAATTACCACTATTCGCATCCACCCACTTCGGTGCGCTTGGCCGCCTTGGCCAAACTTTAAGTAAAGTTTGAGGAAACTGTAACTAAACTTTGCAGTCCAAACCCCATGTCATCCAAAAACCTAGGCACTCGTTTTGGGGACACAGGCAGACACTCTGCCCCTGACAAGAAAGGACATTTGTATGAACAAGACTCTTCTGAATGCCGGTTTGGCCCTCACTGCCTCACTGACCAGCGTCGTGACTTTGGCTGGCCCCCATAGCTCCTATAGTGCACAAGGACATACACGTGTGGCCGTTGCCCCGGCGCCTGTGGTCACTGCCCCGGTGGCTCGACAAGGTCATGCTCATGGTCACCATCATGGCTACCGTCCTGGCTACTGGTCTAATGGCCGTTGGATTGCCCCCGTGGTGATTGGTGCCGCTCTCCTCGGCACTGCTGCCTACGCCAGCACCTATTACCTACCCCCTCCTGCCGTCACCTACGTCAACCCCGCGCCAGTGACCTATGTCACCCCTGCCACCCACGTTCAAACAACATCTTGTGATCTGTTCTGTCAAGCAGACCGTGATCAAAATGGGGTCATTGATCGCGTCGAGGCCAGTTTTGACCCCGCATGGTCGCGCTGGTTCAATGACATGGACGCCAATCGTGATGGCATGATCACCCGTCAGGAGTTGGACATGTGGAACAGCCGCCGCGCCATCCCCAGCAGCTCGGTTCTGCCCTCTGTACCGGCTTTGCCTGCGCTGCCGCCCCTACCTCCCGTGCCAGCCTTGCCCTTGCCCCGAGCTTACTAAAACTCAGCCAATAGCACCCTCTTCCTCCTCTGGCCAGCGCTCTGCAAAGACGCTGGCTTTTTTTATTAAAATAAAAAACATGAACCTCGCCAAAGAAATATTCAAAACCTATGATATTCGGGGCATCGTCGGTAAGACTCTTAACGAAGACGTTGCGTTTGCCGTTGGACAAGTATTGGGCAGCATGGCTTTGGAGTCGGGCAACAGCGCCATCGCCGTAGGGCGTGACGGGCGTTTGTCTGGGCCGGGCCTATCACAAGCTTTGCGCAATGGCATCGTGGCGAGCGGCTGTGATGCCATTGATATTGGCTGTGTGCCGACACCCGTGTCGTACTACGCCGCCTTTGCGCTTGACACCGCATGCGCAGTGTCGGTCACCGGTAGCCATAACCCACCCGACTACAACGGCCTCAAAATGGTGATTGGCGGTGTCACACTCTCGGGCGATGCCATTCAAAGCATACGCACCCGCGCCGAGGCAGGCGAGGTAAAAACCG
>JBDKJU010000074.1:0-2699 GCA_039796435.1 Pseudomonadota bacterium
AAGGCCTTCTTCATGTTTGCAATTGACACTTACGCCGTTTTAGGCAACCCCGTCGCCCACAGCAAATCTCCTCCGATTTACCTAAGTTTTGCGCAAGCGGCTGGCTATGAAATCAACTACCTCAAACTCTTCGTGCCCACTGGGGAGTTTGCCAGCACAGTGGACAAATTCCGCGCCTTGGGCGCCAAAGGCATCAACATCACCTTGCCGTGTAAAGGCGATGCCTACCACTACGCCACGGTGCGAAGTGAGGCGGCAGAAATTTCGCAGGCATCCAACTGCCTTAAATTCACTGCCGATGGTGTAGTGCATGCAGAAAACTTTGATGGGGTGGGGCTTATTCGTGACATTGTTCACAACCACCACACGCCTCTGACTGGCAAGCGCGTGCTCATCCTCGGCGCAGGCGGTGCCACACGCGGTCTGCTCATGCCCTTACAAGCCGAGCAACCTGCCAGCATCACGGTGTGCAACCGAGATCAGTCCCGTTTGATGGCCCTCCATGAACTGCTCAAAAACAAGGTGGCTTTCGACAGCTGTGACTACCCGCACCTGAAGGGCGAATACGATGTGGTCATGAATGCCACCTCTGCCTCATTGTCGCAAGTGGCCTTGCCTTTGCCAGATAAATTGTTTGCCAAAGATGCCTTGGCCTACGAGCTGGTCTACGGAAAAGGGCTCACCCCGTTTTTAAAACAAGCGCAGGCGCAAGGGGTGAAGAGAGTGGCTGATGGCGTGGGTATGCTGGCGGAGCAGGCAGCAGAAGCATTTCACTTCTGGTATGGCCAAAGACCTCCCACACAGGAAGTGATTCGCATGCTCACCGTGCCGCTGCGCTAGGGTGCACAGCGCTCTGCGCTCGCTGAACATGGGGGCATGTCAGTAGGTTATAGTATCACCCAAACTGCCACTCACCCCCTAGGAGATTCCCATTAAAACACGATTCCTCAAATTCGAGGCTGCCACCACTGGTTTTGCCACGCATGCCGCCTGTGGCATGCTGGCGTTGGCAGCCTTGCTGGGTTTCTTTCAAATCATCACTCGTTTCGTTTTCAAACAGCCAGCAGAATGGACCGAGGTGCTCACCCGCTTCAGCCTTATCTGGATGGTGTTTTTAGGCATACCAGCTGCTTTTAGGCAAGGCGCGATGGTGAGTGTTGATGTTTTGTACCGCTGGGCCTCTACCCCCATAAAACGCGTGCTGGATTATGTGGTGAGTTTCGCTGCCCTGACCTTAATCATGGTGATCCTGTGGTGGGGCTGGGACTACGCCAACCGGGGCAGTGTGCAAACCATCATCGGACTGGATGACTACACCATGTTCTGGCCTTACATGGCCATGCCCGTGGGTGCCGTGTTTAGCATCTTCGCCATCATCGGCAATCTCATCGACCCCAAACGTGAAGAACTGGAGACCGCACAATGAGCACCGTCATGCTCATCACCATGGTGTTGTGCTTCGCCCTCACCATCTCGGTAGCGGTATCAATCGGGCTTGCTTCCGTGTTAGGTATTCATCTGGGCGGCAGCAATATGCTGATCTCTGTGAAGGAGATGTTTAGCTCTATCAATAAATTCCCACTTGCGGCCATCCCGTTTTTTATCTTGGCAGGCAACCTCATGGAAACCGGGGGCATCTCCCGTCGGCTGGTCGAGTTTGCCAAATCGATAGTCGGCGGTATACAGGGCGGACTGCCCATGACGTGTGTATTGACCTGCATGATTTTTGCCGCGGTGTCGGGCTCTTCCGTCGCCACTACCTTTGCTATTGGCGCCATCCTGATCCCCGCGCTCATCAAACATGGCTACCCCACCACTTATGCAGCAGCTTTGCAAGCCACCAGCGCTGAACTTGGGGTCATCATCCCGCCGTCTATCCCCATGATTTTGTACGGGGTGAGCGCCGAGGTCTCCATCGGCGAGCTGTTCATCGCCGGCTTTGGCCCCGGCTTATTTATTGGCTTGTCGCTGATGTTCTTTGTTTGGGCCTACTGCAAATTTAAAGGCTGGGGCAAACATGATGGCGAAGGCAAGCTCTCCTTTCCCAAGGCCACGGCCCAAGCCAGCTGGGCTTTGCTCATGCCGGTGATTATTTTGGGCGGCATCTACGGCGGCATTTTCACCCCCACCGAAGCCTCGGCCGTGGCGGTGTTTTACTCACTAATCGTGGGCATGCTGATTTATAAAGAAATAAAAATCAGCAATCTATTGGCCATCCTTAAAAAATCAGTCCTGTCCAGCGCCGTCATCATGTTCATCATTGCCAATGCCGGGCTCTTCGCTTTTCTCATCACCCGCGCTGGCGTGCCTGATGCCATTGGTCATTGGCTGCAAGAGGTGCTGAAGTCACCCACGTATTTTTTATTAGGTGTCAATGCTGCCTTGTTCATCATCGGCATGTTTATCGAGACCTCGGCTGCCATCATCGTGCTGGCCCCGATACTCGCCCCAGTGGCCAAGCATTTTGGTATCGACGAAGTGCATTTTGGTCTCATCATGGTGGTGAATTTGGCCTTGGGCATGATCACCCCTCCCTTTGGCGTGAACCTGTTTGCTGCCTGCACGGTGGCCAAAATCTCACTAGACCGCATTATCCGCGACCTCTTGCCCTTTGTGTTGGTGGTGCTCACCTGCCTCATGGTGGTGACCTACTGGCCCGGCTTATCGCTTAGTCTGCGTGACTTTGTCTACAAATAAAC
>JBDKJU010000075.1:0-3789 GCA_039796435.1 Pseudomonadota bacterium
TGGCATGAGTGGTGCGGCGTCGATTGCGGATATGCATGCCCGTTACCCTGATTTGTTATTGGTGGTATTGTCAGGCTCTGAGCAGCTGGCGGATGTGAATGGTGCCATCAACCACGGCGCACGTGGCTACATCCCCAAATCCGAACCTCCGGCGGTCATGTTGGCGGCCATCAAGTTGGTGCTCAATGGTGGGGTGTATCTGCCTCATCTGAAAGGGCAGGAAGAGTTGGCGGCACGCTCGAAGCTGATCAAGCTCACCAGTCGGCAAATGGATGTGTTGAAATGCCTGGCGCTGGGGGAGCCCAATAAGCTGATTGCCCGCAAGCTGGATATTTCGGAAGGCACGGTGAAAACGCATGTTGATGCCATCATGAATATTTTGTCAGCGCGTAACCGCACTCAGGCAGTGCTGTTGGCGCAACAACTGGGCTTGGTGGAGTGATGATGCCAGTGCGTAAATCTCTATCGCTGACGGAGGATTTGGTCAACAAAATCAGCGAACGTATTCGCGTGGGCGAGTATGCTGCCGGCGCTAAATTACCGCGCGAAGCCGATCTCATTACCTTGTTCGGGGTCAGTCGCACAGTCGTGCGTGAGGCCATGTCGCGCCTGCAGGAGCGCGGCTTGGTGGAGACCGTGCATGGTATTGGCACCTTTGTGCTGTCTGCTGATCATTCGCCAGTGTTTCAAGTGTCCTTGGCGCGTTTGGGCACCATGTCGGACGTGGTGGCGGTCATGGAGCTGCGCATTGCCGTGGAGACAGAGGCCGCTGCCTTGGCGGCGGTGCGTGCCAGTAAGGAAGACCTTGAGGCCATGCACAAGGCCCTGCAGTCTTTTGATCAGGCGCTGGAGGAGGGGCGAGATGCGGTTGGCCCGGACTATCAGTTTCACTTGGCGGTGGCTAGGGCCACACAAAATAAACGTTTTGAAGATTTGCTCACCACCTTGGGCGGACCGATGATTCCGCGTGCTCGCTTGAATGCCGATGATGTGGCTTTTAGCCCCAACCGGCAATACTTGGCTTTGGTGAATAAAGAACATAAAAATGTGCTGGCTGCCATCAAGGCCAAAAAGCCTGAGGCCGCTCGCCAGGCCATGCGAGAACATTTGGCTAAGGGTCGAGAGCGCCGTATGGCAAGTTTGGGCAGTTAGGTATTTGATTAAAATAGAGATAGTATGACTGACCCGCAACTTTCTCTCAAGCCTTTGCTCATCAAAATGCACGCCAACGACAACGTGGCCATCGTGGCCAATGAAGGTGGCTTGGCGCGCGGCACCGTGGCAATGGGGGTGCAGTTTTTAACGGCAGTACCGCAAAGCCACAAGGTGGCACTCGCAGACATAGCAAAGGGTCACGCGGTGCTGCGTTACAACGTGCCGGTGGGCTTCGCTAAAGAAAATATCGCTGCAGGAACGTGGATACACGAGCGTCTGCTCGACATGCCTGCGGCCAGAGAATTGCAGGGCCTGCCCATGGCCACTGTGGCGGCGCCAAAATGGTCGTCGTTGGAGGGTTATGATTTTGACGGCTATGTCAATGCCGATGGCTCGGTGGGCACGCGTAATCTGCTGGCCATCACCACCACGGTGCAGTGTGTGGCCGGGGTGTTGGCAGTGGCGGTCGAGCACATCAGACAAAATATTTTGCCCGATTATCCCCATGTTGATGGGGTGGTGGGGCTAGAGCATACTTATGGCTGTGGCGTGGCCATAGAGGCTCCGGGCGCTGAAATACCCATACGTACCTTGCGCAATATCAGCCTGAACCCCAATTTTGGTGGCGAGGTGATGGTGCTCTCGCTGGGCTGTGAAAAATTGCAGGCCGAGCGCTTACTGCCTCCGGGCAGTATCCCCATTCAAACAGAAACAGACAAGCTTGATGTGGTGTGCCTGCAAGATGCTGCGCATGTGGGTTTCATGAGCATGATCGAGTCGATTTCGACCCAGGCGAGGGTGCATTTGCAACGTCTGAATGCGCGACGGCGTGTGCGTGTGCCAGCCAGCAAACTGGTGGTGGGCGTGCAATGTGGGGGCAGCGACGCATTTTCTGGGGTCACCGCCAACCCCGCCGTGGGCGCCATGGCTGACTTGATCGTGCGCGCCGGCGGTACCATCATGTTCAGCGAAAACACCGAGGTGCGCGATGCGGTAGAACAACTCACCTCTCGTGCCGCCACACCCGAGGTGGCGCAGGACATCATTCGAGAATTGGCCTGGTATGATCAATACCTTGACCGTGGTCGAGTGGATCGCAGTGCCAACACCACTCCGGGCAACAAAGCCGGCGGGCTGTCGAATATCGCTGAAAAAGCCATGGGCTCAATAGTGAAGAGCGGCACCGCTGCTATTGCCAGCGTCTTGCCACCGGGAGAGAAATTAAAGCCAGATCAAAAGGGTCTGGTCTATGCCGCCACGCCTGCCAGTGATTTTATTTGTGGCACTTTGCAGTTGGCGGCGGGCATGAATCTGCATGTGTTCACCACCGGACGAGGCACCCCTTATGGTCTGGCCGCCTGCCCTGTGGTCAAAGTGGCCACGCGCAGCGAACTGGCGCGCCGTTGGCATGACTTGATGGATTTCAACGCCGGCGTCATCGCTGAAGGTGAATTAAGCATAGAGGCTGCGGGTTTGGCAATGTTTGAGTTGCTGTTGGCGGTGGCCAGTGGCAAGAAGACCTATGCTGAACAGTGGCAATTGCACAACCAGTTGGTGCTGTTTAATCCAGCCCCGATTACCTAATTTTTTTGTTTTTTTAAAGGAGACTGTATGAACGTATTAAAAACTTTTTGTTTGGGATTGTTGAGCACCTCGTTGGCATTTGCCCAAGCTGATTATCCCAGCCGTCCTATCAAGATGGTGGTGCCTTTTCCACCCGGTGGCACCTCTGACGTGATGGGGCGTTTACTTGCAGACGAGTTAGGCAAAATCTTGAAGCAGGCAGTGGTGGTGGACAACATCGGGGGCGCCGGCGGTGTTATTGGCACGGATCGCGCTGTCAAGATGGCAGCCGATGGCTACACCATCATCCAGACGGGTGTTGGTCAGAACGCGGTGGCGCATGGCCTTGATGCCAATATCAAATACGATTCCAACAAAGATTTTTATCATTTGTCGCAAGTACACACAGGGCCTAATGTGTTGTTGGTGCACCCATCCACCCCATATAAAACCGTGAAAGACATTGTTGACTTTGCCAAGAAAAATCCGGGCAAACTTGATTACGGTTACACCCATGCTGCCTCTGGTCACATGGCCATGGCCATGTTTCAACTGGCGGCGGGGGTGAACTTCATGGGCATTCCTTACAAAGGTGGTGGCCCGATGATGACAGCCTTGCTCGCCGGTGAAATTCCTATGTGCTTTATCAATCAAGATGTCGCCTTGCCACATGTTAAAGCGGGTAAATTACGCGCCATCGCTGTGAGCTCGAAGTCACGTAACCCTCTGTATCCTGATGTGCCTACGGTAGCAGAATCTGGTTATAAAGATTTTGAGGCAACCTCTTGGTCTGGCCTTTCTGTGCATGCCTCGACCCCCAAACCTATCATCGACAAACTAGAAGCCGCCATTGTGCAAGCCATGGGGTCTGATGCGGTGAAAAATCGCCTGGGTTCCACTGGTTTTGTGGTCCCCGCATTAGGCAGCAAATCTTACACAGCGTTTGTAAAGAGTGAGGCAGAAACGTGGACCAAGGTCATTAAGGCCGCAGGCATCAAGGCTGAGTAATGCACCCAAGCCCCTACGCCATTGACTGGCTCAAACTTAGCTACCTCAAGCTGCCACTCGCCA
>JBDKJU010000076.1:0-2576 GCA_039796435.1 Pseudomonadota bacterium
GCTGGACCTGTTTTTGCTGGCCGCTTTTGGCGGGCTGTACAGCGTGCCCTTGTACGCACTCATACAGGAGCGCACCGAGCCGGCTTTCCGTTCGCGCATCATTGCCACCAACAACATCCTAAACGCCATCTTCATGATCGTCTCGGCGCTGTTGGCCATGCTTTTGTTTGCCCAAGGCATGTCAGTGGCCGGCGTGCTGCTGGTCACCGGCCTGCTCAATATCTTGGTGGCGGTGTACATCTACTGCATCACGCCCGAGTTTTTGATGCGTTTCTTAACCTGGATGCTCATCAATGTGGGCTACCGCATCAAAGCCAAGGGCTTGGAAAACATTCCTGACAAAGGCGCCGCCCTACTCATCTGCAACCACGTGAGCTATGTCGATGCCCTGATTATCGCCGGTACCTGCCGTCGACCCGTGCGCTTTGTGATGGACCACAGCATATTCAAAATCCCCCTGCTCGGATTTATCTTTCGCACCGCCAAAGCCATACCCATTGCGGGGAAAAATGAAGATGAGGTCATCAAAGAAAAAGCTTTTGCCGAGGTCAAACAAGCCCTGCTTGATGGCGACATCGTGGTGATTTTCCCAGAAGGCAAACTCACCACCACCGGCAGCATGAATGAATTTCGCCCGGGTATGCTGCGCATACTTGCCGACACCCCCGTACCGGTGATTCCCTCTGCCCTGCGCGGTCTGTGGGGCAGCTTTTTTTCACGCACCGTGGATGGGCGGGCCTTTAAACGCTTTCGTGGACTGTGGAACAAAGTGGAATGGGAGATAGCCCCAGTGATGGCGGTAGAGAGTTTTGACTTGCGGGCAGCCGAGACCCTGATACGCACCATGGCCGAACAAGGGCCGAGCACCGCTTGACCATCGCATAACTAGGGCAGCTCCACCTGCCCCATGCGTCTGATGATGATTTGAGTTTTGCGCGCCAATCCGGGGGCTTGTAGGTTTTTTTGGTAGAAACGTGGGTTGGGTACCATGGCGGCGAGCTTGGCTGCTTGGGCGACACTGAGCTGGCGGGCGCTTTGTTTGAAGTAATGTTGGGCGGCGGCCTCAGCGCCGTAAATGCCATCGCCCCACTCGATCACGTTCAGGTAGAGGGTCAGTATGCGTTCCTTGTCCAAGAAGGTTTCCAGCATCAAGGTGATGAGGGCTTCCTGACCCTTGCGCACATAGGTTTTGCTGGGGCTTAAAAACAAGTTCTTGGCCAGTTGCTGGGTGATGGTGGAGCCCCCGGCCACGTGGCGGCCTTTCTCACGATTTTTTTCTAACGCACGTTCTATGCCGTCCCAGTCAAAGCCTTCGTGGTCGACAAAGGCACTGTCTTCCGCTGCGATCAGAGCACGCTTCAAGTGTCGGGAAATGGCTTCCTCTTCCACCCAGTGGTAGTGAAAATTGGCTTGTGGCTTGGTCTCGCGGGCGAGGGCCAGGCGTTGGCGCATAAAGGCGGTGCTGTCGGGATGGGTATGGCGATAAGCCAAAATATGGACGGCAAACCAGGCCTGCAAGAGCAGCACAAAAACCAGCACGGCGAGCACGGTGGTGAGCAGGATACGCTTGATCAAGTGCATGTCAGATCACTTAGGGGCTGGTGGTGGCCATGCCCTCTTCGCGCGAAAATGTCCAAGTGCGGGTGATGTAGAGTATGTCGGTGTCGCGTCGCAGATCGGCGGGGAACGGGGCATAAGGCTTGGCCAGTTGTATCACGCGCAGGGCATGGGCATCAAGGGCACGGCGGCCAGAGCTGCGGTCGATTTCAACTGACTCGACACTGCCATCGGCCTTGATGCCTATAGTGAGAATAAGGTCTCCGTACAGCTTGTTGCCGTTTTTATCAGCAGGGTAGTGCTCGTTGCCAACCTTTTCGATTTTGAGTCGCCAGTCTTCGGCATAGCGCGCAAAGCGGTATTCCTCTGTGCGTGCGCCGATGTGCTTCTTTTTAGGCCGTTGCTGATAGGCTTCGAGTTCACGGGCGATTTGCGCTTCCAGCTTTTGCAGTTCGATCAGCTTTTTTTGCAACTCTCGTTGATCTGCCTTGCCTTGCCCACCCTCGGCTACGGGTAAGTTCAGGCGCTGCTTGCGCAGTTGCGTCATCATGGCCTGAGCCTGCGTCTCCAGGCTACGCACTTGCTGCGCCGCTTCTTCTAACTGCGAGACTTCCGTGAGGCTGTTGACCACGGGTAAGGGCGAGGCAAGCTGCTTGGCCGCATCGGTGTTGCCGCCCCCATCCAAGTTGGCTTGCGCCAGCTTATCAGCCTTGCTCGGTCGCTCACGGCTGATGGCGTTGACCAATGTGACCGCGATGGCGGGGCTGATGGCCGGCTTTTTGATTAAGTCAGGCAGGCGGAAGTGTATGGACAGCACGATGAGGTGCGTCAGCAGGGACACCGCCATGGCAAGCGATAATAATTTGTTGGCACCGATGATGTGTTTCAGGTTCATTGCAGAGGCAGGGTGCGCACAGAGAGTTCATTGGCCAACAAGTCGATGCCGGTGACCGCCAGCCGTACTTGCGTGCCAGCGGCTTGCGGCGGCAAATCGTCCAGTCGGCGCACTATTGGCAGGC
>JBDKJU010000077.1:0-2589 GCA_039796435.1 Pseudomonadota bacterium
AAGGCAACGCCCTGGACCATGACCAAGGCAATGGCAGCGCCCGCGATATTTTGCAAGCTGAGGTGCAATTTCATAAATACTCCAGTTTGAGATGTGTTGAGTTACAAAGCAGTGATGATTATAGTACAAGGTTTTGAAAACTGCTAGGCTAAACTGTGAAAAGTTCCAAACTTTGTTGTGTATCTGTCCATGCTCCCTCACTATAATTTTTCTCCTGGCCCCGCCATGTTGCCTATACCGGTGGTCGAACAGATCAAGGCGGATTTGCCCAACTGGAATGGCCAGAACGCGGCAGTGTTTGAAGTCTCCCACCGAGGCAAGGCCTTTGAAGCACTTATACAAGAGGCGGAGCAGAATTTACGCAGTCTGTTAGCTGTTCCGGATAATTACAAGGTCATATTTATGCAGGGCGGGGCGTGGGGTCAATTTGCCGCCGTGCCCATGAACCTCTTGCCTCCGGGGCAAACCGCAGACTACGTGGTGACGGGGGGCTGGTCACGCTCTGCGGCCAAAGAGGCGGGTAAATTTGGTCAGATTAAAGTAATTGCCAGCTCAGAGGCCACTGGCTTTCAGCACATTCCCGAGGTTGCGGAATGGCAACACAGCAAACAAGCCGCTTACACTTATGTGTGCAGCAATGAGACGGTGTACGGCACCGAGATGCATTTCCTGCACGGGCAAGACGACCTCTTGGCAGATAAAACCTTGGTGGCAGATGCCTCCTCACATTTTCTGTCACGCCCGATGCCGGTGTCGCGTTATGGCCTCATCTATGCCGGGGCGCAAAAAAATGTCGGGCCAGCTGGTGTGACCATGGTGATAGTGCGTGAGGATTTGTTGGAGCGCACCCCTAAAAATATTGCCTCGGTGTTTGATTACCGCAATATGGCCGCCAGCGGCTCATTGTTCAATACGCCTCCGACTTTTGCTATTTACGCCACGGCCCTGACCCTGAAGTGGATCATTGCCGAGGGAGGCTTGGCGGAAATGGAGCGCCGTGCCTTGACGCGTTCGGGCAAACTTTATGATGTGATTGACCAGAGCAGTTTGTTCCACGCCCCGGTGGCCAAGGCCGATCGTTCACGCATGAACGTGGTGTTTAGCACTGGCGACGCCGAGCGTGACACCCGTTTTGTGGCTTTTTGTGCGCAACGTGGCTTAATGGCAGTGAAAGGGCATAAGATGTTGGGCGGTATGCGCGCATCGGTGTACAACGCCATGCCCATGGCCGGAGTGGATGCTTTGGTTGCGGCGATCAAAGACTTCGAACGAGCCCAATGACCACAATGACCACACTGACCGCAATCGTGCTGGCATCTATGGCCGGGGGGCTGCTGTCAGTGGCTTTGGCGGCGGTGGCGCTGTGGCTGTCACATGCCTGGGTGAATCGCTTGGTGGCTTTTGCGGTGGGGGCCATGTTGGGGGCAGTGTTTCTTGACGTGCTGCCCTCTGCGTTTGCACAAGGCAGTGCGGAAACAATTTTTGCTTGGGTGCTGGCGGGCATATTGTTTTTTTTCGTGCTGGAGAAATTCGTGCTTTGGCGGCACGCCCATTCACATGGGGATGCCGAGGAGGCGATGCACCATCAACATCAGCACCCTTCTCATCAACACCACCACCACCACGAGACGGAAACCAATGCCGGCGTGATGATTCTGGTGGGCGACACTTTTCATAACTTTTCCGATGGCGTGCTCATTGCTGGAGCCTTTTTGGCGGACATGCGTTTGGGGGTGATCACTGCCGCTGCCATGATTGCGCATGAAATTCCACAAGAAGTGGGTGATTTCATCGTCTTGCTCAATAGTGGTTATTCCAGAGCCAAGGCCTTTTGGTTTAATGTGTTGAGTTCCATGGCCATGTTGGTGGGTGGCGTGGTCGGTTACTTTGCCCTTGCGCAGACCAAGGCAATGATCGGCCCGGTGTTGGCCTTTGCGGCGGCGAGTATGATGTATGTGGCCATTGCCGACCTTATCCCTAGTTTGCACCGCAAGCTCAAAATACGCGATGCCATTGAACAGTTTGTGTTGATTGCGGCCGGAATTGGCCTGATTGCCTTAATTCATCACTTGCTTGAGTCCTAGCCTCACCATTGACGCTGGCATTGCGCACCTTACCTTAAGGCGCCCCAGCAAGTTAAACCGTCTCAACCGTGCGGATTTGCAGCTTGTGCAGACGCACTGTGCACAGTTACGGCAAGAGCACAAGGTGCGTGTGCTGGTGCTAAGGGCAGAGACCCTGGGGCAGGCGCAGCCCGTGTTTAGCGCCGGGTTTGATGTCAATGACTTTGATCCACAGGCGCAGGACAACTCATTTTTTGAACAGACCGTCGATGCCTTGGCCGCATTGCCGCAGGTGACTATTGCGGCGGTGAATGGCAGTGTGTATGGAGGCGCTACTGACTTGGTGCTGGCCTGTGATTTGCGCGTGGGGCTTGCGGATGCGGTGTTTCGCATGCCCGCTTGTGCCCTAGGCTTGCACTATTATCCTCATGGTTTGCAGCGGTTCGTGCGTGTCTTGGGCCCTGACCTGAGCAAGCAGCTGTTTTTGAGCGCGCAGGCCATCTCGTTTCAGCGTTTGTATGATTTG
>JBDKJU010000078.1:0-16832 GCA_039796435.1 Pseudomonadota bacterium
CCCGACAACACCCACAGCAGATGCTGTTCATCCCTACCACCATCGACAAAATCTCTTTTCTGCTACAATGCTAAGTTATCCCTGATTTAGCATAGAAAGCACGCCATGAAAGACGGCATTCACCCTAATTACCGCGACGTGGTCTTCCAAGACGCTGGTGCCAACTTCACCTTCATCACCCGTTCTACGGTCAACACCAATCGCACCATCAGCCTCGAAGGCAAAGAGTATCCACTCTACCCTTTGGAGATTTCTTCCATGTCTCACCCGTTTTACACAGGTAAGCAAAAGGTGATGGACACCGCTGGCCGCATCGACAAGTTCCGTCAAAAATACGGCAAAAAGGCTTAACTGCGTTCTGGCTTTTTCTACCGCATTAAAGGCAGCGCTGGCTGCCTTTTTTGTTGGTACAGGCACTATGCACTCATGCTCTCCACCCTACACAATGAACAACACAAACGCTATGCTCTCGTCGGCCTAGTGATTTTGTGGCTCGGGCTGGGAACCTTAGGCCATTCACCTTGGAAACCTGACGAGGCGGCTCAATTTGGCTTGGCCTTGAGCGTGTGGCGCGACGGCCAATGGTGGTGGCCGAGTCTGGCTGGCGAGCCATTCAGCGACTATCCGCCCTTGTTTGCTTGGACACAGGCCCTATTCATGTCGCTGTTCGGCGGACTGCTCGGCCTTGCCGATGCGGCTCGGGTCGCCGCCTTGTTTTACACCGGGCTTAGCTTTTATGCCATGGCGCAAGCCGCGCGACATTTGTACGGGGTGCGGCAGGCACGTGTTGCTGTGCTGATGCTCATGTCATCGTTGGTGCTGTGCTATCGCAGCCATCAAGGCATTAACGAAACCGCGGTTTTGTGTGGCTATGCCCTGTGTCTGGCAGGTCTCAGCCAGCTTGGTGCTGGCAATCGTCAGGCAAAAATAATGTGGCTATTGGGCATGTTGATACTGTGCGCCTCTCACTCAGTGCAGGCCGCGATTCTGATGTGCACAGTGCCTCTGGCCTTGGGCACCACACAAAGCCCTGCAGAGGCCAGCGCAACGCAGAGTGCGCCCTCGCTTGCTCAATGGCAGAGCCGCTTGGCCGCGCTCTTGATTTTTGGCGGTCTGGTGCTCACCCGGCAGCAGCTATCTTGGCATGGTGTCTGGTATTTTGTGCAATTTGTGTTTTGGGCCACTCTCCCTGCCTGGCCCTTGGCGGCTTGGTCTGTCTATCTCATGCGTCGAGGTTTTTTAGGGGGCTTCAGTGCTCACGGTTTTAGACTGCCCGTTTGTTTTTTTCTCATCGTGTTTGGCTGGCTGATCTTGACCGCCGAACCTTACGACGTGAATGGTCTGCCTTTGCTGCTGCCACTGGTGCTGCTGGCAGTGCCGGGCATTGAATACCTCAAACGTGAACACTCTGGCCTGCTGGATTGGGTGGGCATTGCCCTTTTTGCCGCCCTCATCATCGCTGCCTGGGTGTATTGGTCGGCGCTCTATTTTGGCTGGCCACGCGGGCCACTCAAGACCTTGACCGGGCGCATTGCCCCGGGCTACCTTGAGCCGGTCGTCTGGTGGCGTGTGGCCTTGGCACTGGTGTTCACCACCGCTTGGATTGTCGTCATCCGTCCTGCGCGACGCGCCAACCACCGCGCCATCGTCAACTGGGCCGTGGGCATCACTGCCGCTTGGGGAGTGGCCACCACCTTGTTTATGCCCTATCTGGAGTATGCCAACGGTTACGGCAAACTGCTGACCGAGCTGGCCCCACATCTGCCGCGCAATGCCTGTGTGGCGTCGCGCAATGTGGGTGATAATCAACGCGCCTTACTGGATTTTCATCTGCGTCTGCACACTGAGCGTGAAGAGCGCACACCACAACACCAATGCCAATGGCTTTTACAATTGGGCAAGGCGGAACAGCTCAAAGCCTTTGCCACGCTAGACTCAAGCTGGCAGCTGCGCTGGCAGGGCAGCCGTCCTGGCGACAGCAACGAACCCTGGCAATTATTCCAAAAAGTAAGATAAGGTAAGCACACCATGAAGTTTTACGACGAAGCCTATATCGAGGCGCTGGCGGGTGATGGAGGCAATGGCGCTGCCTCTTTCCGGCGCGAGAAATTCATTCCACGCGGCGGCCCGGACGGTGGCGACGGTGGACGCGGTGGCAGCATCTTCGCCCAAGCAGACCGCAACCTCAACACCCTCATCGACTACCGCTACCAACGCATCTTTCGCGCGCAAAGAGGTGAAAACGGTCACGGTGCCGACTGCTTTGGCAAAGGCGGAGAAGACATCATCCTGCGCTTTCCGGTGGGCACGGTCATCACCGATGAAGACACAGGCGCACAGGTAGTGGATCTGGCCCAAGACGGGCAGCGCTTCTGCGTGGCCAAGGGTGGTGAAGGTGGCTTGGGCAATTTACACTTCAAAACCAGCACCAATCGAGCCCCCACCCAACACACCAAGGGCAAGGAAGGCGATAAAAAACGCTTGCGTCTGGAGCTGAAAATTCTCGCTGATGTGGGCCTCTTGGGCATGCCCAACGCCGGCAAATCCAGCCTCATCCGCGCCATTTCTGCCGCCAAGCCGAAAGTGGCCGACTACCCTTTCACCACCCTACAGCCCAATCTAGGCGTGGTGCGCGTTGACCACGAGCGCAGCTTTGTGATGGCCGACATTCCGGGCCTGATCGAAGGTGCTGCCGAAGGCGCGGGGCTGGGGCACCAGTTTTTGCGCCATTTGCAGCGCACGCGACTGCTTTTGCACGTGATCGACATGGCCCCATTGACCGATGAAATCGACCCGGTCAAAGAAGCAAAAGCGCTGCAAAAAGAGCTCAAAAAATACGATCAACAACTGTTTGACAAACCACGCTGGCTGATTCTCAACAAACTTGACTTACTCCCCCCCGAAGAACGCAGTGCCACCACCAAGGCCTTGGTCAAGGCGCTGAAATGGAAAGGCCCGGTGCACACCATCTCGGCCCTGAACCACGAGGGCACGCAAGCTCTGGTCTATGCCATTGGCGATTGGATTGACGCCAGCCGGCAAGCAGACCTAAAAGCCATGGACGATGCTCAGCACGACGAAATAGCCCTGCGCCAAGGCTTGCCTTTGGCCGCCGAATACAACCCCGCCAAACACTGATGTCTGATTCACTACTCTATCAAGCCCGTCGCATCATTATCAAAGTGGGCTCCTCTTTAGTGACCAATGACGGCCGTGGGCTGGACCACAGCGCCATCAAACAATGGGCCGCACAAATAGCTGCCCTGCGGGCTGAGCAGCGCGAGGTCATATTGGTGAGTTCGGGGGCAGTGGCAGAGGGCATGCAACGTTTGGGTTGGAAGACCCGCCCCGAAGCCGAGCACGATCTCCGCGCTGCTGCCGCCACCGGACAAATGGGACTCATCCAAGTCTATGAACAAGCGTTTGCCGAACATGGCCTGCACACCGCACAAATCTTGCTCACCCACGAAGATCTGGCGGATCGCAAACGCTACCTGAACGCGCGCTCCACTTTGCTCACCCTTCTGGGTCTGGGCGTGGTGCCCATCATCAATGAAAACGACGCCATCGCCGTTGATGAAATCCGCGTGGGCGACAACGACACTCTGGGGGCTCTGGTGGCCAATCTGGTCGATGCCGATGTGCTGACCTTGCTGACCGATCAGCGTGGTCTGTACACAGCCGACCCGCGCAAAGTCCCCGAAGCTGAATTTGTCGCCAGTGGCCGCGCCCTTGATCCGCGCTGGGTAGAAGTGGCCGGCGGCACTGGTTCGAACTTCTCTCGTGGGGGCATGCTGACCAAGATCCATGCCGCGCAACGCGCCGCCAAAAGTGGCGCAGGCACCATCATTGCCTCGGGGCGTGAGCCTTCCGTGCTGCTGCGCCTGGCGCGCAATGAAGCCATTGGCACCCATTTATACGCCGACACAGAGCCCTTAGCCAAGCGCAAAACCTGGCTCTCCGATCACATGCGCGTGGCCGGCACGGTCACTGTTGATGCTGGCGCCGCGCGGGTTTTGGTGCACGAAGGCAAAAGCCTGTTGCCGATCGGGGTGATCGCGGTAGAAGGAGATTTTGAACGTGGCGCAGTCATAGGCATCGTGGACGCGCAAAACCAAATGCTGGCACGCGGTCTGGTCAATTACAACGCCAGTGATGCGCGTCGCATCATGGGCAAACCCTCTGCCCATATTTCCACCCTGCTGGGATACGTGGATGAACCAGAGCTCATCCACCGCGATAATCTGGTGCTGGTCTAAGTTCTGACGTGCGTATCAGGTGCTACCAAACGCGTATCAGTTGACGTAAATGCCAGACTTACTCACCACGCTTAAGTCCACATAGCGGCCGCCGTGGTGGTCTTTGCTGAACACCACGCTGTATCCGCCTGCATCATAGGTGCCTAAATTGTCCAAGGCGTTGTACAAGGCTTCACGCGTAAGCGGGCCTTTCACCCGCCGACTGGCCTCCACCAATACCTTGGCGGCGATGCAGGACTCTAAAGAAGTATGGTTGAGCTCACCCAAATTGGCTGCCTGCATGGCCTCTGCACATTCGCGCACCACTGCCAACTTGCGTGTGCTCGGGGCGGGCACCACATGCGACACCACCACGCCAGAGGCACTGGGGCCCGCAGCCTTCAGTAACTGACTGGGCCCCACAAATGAAATAGACGAGCTCATGATAGTTCTGCCGCTGGCCTTCAGCATTTTCAACAATTCCGACATAGGCGCGAACAGTGTGGTATTTACCAGCACCTCTGCACCGGAGGCTAGAATTTCATCGGCAGTACTCTTATTGATAGCAGCGTTACGTTTGATTTTGATACTGATGGGTTTCTTTTTGGCGTTGGCCATGGCCTGAGCGGCGATGTTGTAGTTGGCATTCCCCACCTCATCATCGTAGTGCAAAATCGCCACATTGGTAAAGCCAAACCCTTGCCAGTGCGCCAAAATTTTCTCCAACTCATCGTTGTAGGTGGAGCGAATGGTGAACACATAAGGGCCAAGATTACGGATGCTGGTAGCGCCAGTAAAGGGGGCGAAAAAAACGGTCTTCTGCTCGGTGGCCAAAGGCGCGGCGTCAAGGCTCAATGTGGATGAAGCGAAACCAAACAAAGCAGTGACCTTGCTGTCATTCAGCAATTTGCGTGCATTTTCGCCCGCTGTTTTACGGTCGTTTCTATCGTCAAGACTGATGATGTTGAACAGGCGGTTGTTGTTCGCGCCTTCGTTGTTTACCTTGCGAAAATAGGCCTGTGCGCCCTTGACGATGTCTTGTCCCATTTCAGCATTGGCCCCCGTGAGCGGACCCGATATGCCGATATTGATTGTCTGTGCCTGCGCCTGTGCAACACAGAGCAACATAGAGACCAAAAATGTGGCCGACACGGCACGCTTCGTCAACGCACTACACGACTGAAAAATACTCATCATCACTAAAACCTTAGAGCTAGAAGATAGTACCTTCATTCTAACTGCTTCAAAAACCATGTTTTAAGCATTACTGTTCATTAATTTTGCATTTGTCCTGAAACTATCCCAATGGCTGGCTAGAATCTCCCCACATGCAAGCACACCTGCACCTACGCTACTGCTCTTTCGTCGATCACTCCGGTTATGGTTTGGCGGCCATTGCCTATGTCCGGGCTCTGCTGCTGCAAGGGTGCTCGGTGGAATGGGTCGCGCTGGAACTCATCAATGGCACGGTCGTGGCCAAAACCAGCATTCCTGACATCATCAATAACTGCCAAGACGACAAGACCTTAAGCGACCTGCCGGTGCTGTGGGCCAAGACGCGTGCGAGGCAGACCCCACAGGCGGTCATCTGGCATTGCGTGCCCGAAGGCATGTTGGCGCAAAAACTGGCCGGCGTGCCTTTTATTGCCTATATTGCTTGGGAAACCACGCGCCCACCGGCACATTGGGACCAACTCCTGCGTCAACTTGACGCGCTGTGGGTGCCCTCGACACATAATCGAGATGCCTTCCGCACCACCCTGCCCGCCCACATCCCCATCCATGTGGTCCCCCACATCAAGCGCCACCGCGACACGGACGTGAGTACGCAGGCACGCACACAATTGATGACCAGCCTCAAACTCGAACGCTGCCGCTGTGTTTTTTACACGGTCAACACTTGGACTCCACGCAAAAATATTGACCTCTTGGTAGAACAATTTGCCCTGGCTTTCCGTGAGCAACACCATCTGCCTGATGCCCCGGTGTTGTTGATCAAAACCAGTGAGACTGGCAGCGGCAAGGCCCCATACTACAGCGATACCTACACCCGTGATCTGCTCAACCAAGCCATCACCGCCGCCGCCAAAAAGTTCTCTTTGACCCACGCACCACAAATTCGTCTGCTCGCGGACAACAAACTCAGTGGCAACGCCTTGGACATACTGCGCTCCTTGGCACATATCTATGTGTCGCTGAGCTCTGGAGAGGGCTTTGGGATGGAAGCCGCAGAGGCAGCGGGACGCGGTGTGCCAGTGCTCATGTGTGCCTGGTCAGGCCCGGTGGATTTTATGGGGCAGGCATGGGCTCAGGCACTGGGCCAGCCCGATTCCCAAGGCGACTGGCAGCTCCCGCCCAACTGGAGTGGTGCACTTGCCTACCGACTCGTGCCTTGCGGAGTGTGGCCCCCTATGAGCCCCAGCTATTGGCCCTCACAAAAGATGGCCGAGCCAGAACAGGCTGCTGTGCAAGCGGGCCTGCGTTACGCCGCTGAACACCTCAACACCCTGCGCGCGCGCGCCACCCTCATTGCTGAGACCTACGCCAACACCCACTGCAGTGCCCGCATCGCACAACAGATGCTCAGTCTGCTTGCCCCACATCTGACGGTCGCCACACATGGCTAAATTTCACTTTATTTTTGGCCTGAAAGAACAGACCGAGCCCCTGCACCTTCTGTACTTTCTGTGTCTGGCCACTTGCCGCTACCACCATCCACAAGCTGAGATTCACTTTTGGTACCGCCATCTGCCCCATGGCCCTTACTGGGAGCGCGCCCACAGCGACCTGAGTCTGCAACTGCATCAAGTGGGAGATATCGGATTTGCGCGTCTTGCGCAGCGTTATGACCACCATCAGGAAGGCCGTTTTATTGTCAGCAACCATCTGAGCTACGCCCACGAAGCTGATTTGCTGCGCTTACAAATTCTCCACACCCACGGCGGCGGCTACGTCGATATCGACACACTTTTTATTGCACCCTACCCAGAACGCTTCTGGCAGGCCGAGTGCCTGCTTGGCGAAGAAGACTCCTTGCCCGCTACCGAGCCATCGCTGCAAGGCATACTCCAACCCTCCCTGTGCAATGCGGTGATTTTGGCGCAGCCAGGGGCTGCTTTCATTCGCACGTGGCTGGAACGCATGGAGCACAGTTTCGACGGCAGTTGGAGCAATCATTCCTGTCAGGAAGCCGCACGCATCTGGACTGCGCACCCCGACTGGTGCCAGCTCTTACCTGCGCGCTCGTTTTATGGCATAGGCTGGTCGGTCACCGGCTTTCAAAATTTGTTTGAGCACTGTGTTGACCTGCATGCCATGTACTCTATCCACTTGTGGTCGCACCTATGGTGGAGCCCTGAGCGCAATGATTTTTCAAACATACATGCGCAAATGATCGATGAAGCTTGGTTAAAAACCCACCACTGCACACTCAGTCAAATAGTCAAACCAATACTCTAGTCATAGCTGTTGCAATAATGCGCCATAAAAAAAGTAAAAAAAATTGGCACATAAGCCAAAAACATAAATTAAAATCCATCGTCACAAATTATTTACGTCTGCCCTTTAACCATAAAAAATATGCTCATCACGCCACATTTTT
Source organism: Pseudomonadota bacterium (assembly GCA_039796435.1). Lineage (GTDB taxonomy): Bacteria > Pseudomonadota > Gammaproteobacteria > Burkholderiales > Casimicrobiaceae > JBDKJU01. The sequence continues at coordinate 7,840 of JBDKJU010000078.1, forward strand.
CGAGACGTCTCGTTTATAGCACCCTCATTACCACCGGACTAATTGCCACGTCTTTGGGCAATCAAGCGGTACAAGCCACGGTTGTCGATGGCAACAATGGCAACAATGGCAACAACGGCAGCAATGGCGTTGCCGGGGTCAGAAAATCCTATGCCAACACTGGTTTGTGCGCCATGCTTCTGACCAGCAGAGCCGAGCGCAATGCAGTGGTCAAAACAAGTGGCCCGGTGGGTTTAAGCCCTGACTGTTATAACGATTTGGCGCATGCTAGTCCGGCCTTGCTGGATGTCACCGACAATGACTCGAATGTGGTGAGCATTGACAGCGTCACCCAAGGCAGCCATGGCAGCGTGGTCATCACCACCGCCGTGGGCAGCCCCGATAAACTGACTTATACACCGGTCAGCGGTTACAGCGGACAAGACACTTTTACCTACTCGTCTGGCAATGTGATGACCAGCGTAAATGTGTTTGTCTTGCCGCAGGCAGTAGACGATTACTACACCATTCCTCAGTCTGCAAGCAATGTGCTCATGGATGTGGTGGTGAATGACTTGGGCAACTCTGGCATGGGTGGCCTGCAGATTTATAGTGTAGATACCACGGGCACCACGGGCTCGGTTTTGCTCCAGGGCAATCAGATCAAATACACCCCACAGCAGCCCACCAGTCCCGTCAGCGACAGTTTCACTTACATCATTTATGATGCTGCCGGGCAAAACAGCTACAGCGCCACGGTTCACATCAATGTTGCTCCCCCACCCGTTGCCAATGACGATGGGGTCTACACCTTAAGCTGTGGCAGTGGCCCCTTGCAAGACAACGTGCTGAGCAATGACACCTATTCCAATCCCTACAGCCTGAGTCTTGCTTCCTCTCCTGCCCTTGGCACAGCCAACTTTACGGGTAATCTGCTCAACTACACCCCATACGCCAATAGCAGTGGGGCAGATAGCTTCTCATACCAGCTCTCTGATGCGGGTGGCAATGCCAGTGCCTTAGTCAATATCCTCATCAATCCCACTGGCGCGAACGACACTGCCTCGGTCGCACATGCAGGCACCACCACGGGCAATGTGCTCTCCAATGATTGTGGCACCGGCCTATCGGTAATAGGCAACAGCTCACCCAGCAAGGGCAGTGTCACCGTCAATGCCAATGGCAGCTTCAGCTACCAAGCGACTGCCGGCCAAAGCGGTGCCGACAGCTTCACTTACACACTTCAAGATGGCAATAACAGCAACACCACGGCCACCGTCAATATCAATATCGCCACTCCTGGGGTCACCGCCAATGCGGACAACTTCAATGCGGTGTGCTCTGCCGTCATCACCGGCAACGTGCTCTCTAATGATGTTTACGGTGCTTCCCCCACGGTTAATTTGCTCACCGGACCCAGCAAGGGCTCGCTCACGTTCAACAGCGACGGCACATTTACTTACAGCCCCGGCAGCAACTACTCAGGCTCTGATAGCTTTACTTACAGACTGAGCTCCGGGCCTGACAACGGCTCGGCAGCGGTCAATCTGTCCTATCGACCCATGGCCAATAACGACAGCCTGAGCGTCGCGTATGCGAGCAATGGCAACATCAATGTGATCAGCAACGACTGTGGCACCACCCTCACCAGCAGCATCAACATCTCGCCCAGCAAGGGCATACTCACTGCTCTTGGCAATGGCCTCTACCGCTACACCGCCAACGCCGGACAGACTGGCGCCGACAGCTTTAACTACACCATCACCGACAGCAACAGCCAGCAAAGTCAGGCCACGGTGAATCTCACTATTGCTAGCGCGCCACAGTTCAATTTCTTCTACAACAACCAACAGTTTGACAACAGCAACCCCGGTCTGGCCACGGGCACTGGGGTGGTGCAAAACGCCTACCTGAATCAAACGTTTGGCCAACCCTTGATTGTGCGCATCGTCGACACTCTAGGAGCGCCTGTCAGTGGAATGGACATCTGCTTTACCGCCATTCCGAATGTCAATGGTGCCAGCGCCACTTTGTCTCCCACACATATCTTGACCAATGCCAACGGCATTGCGCAAGTCACAGCCACGGCCAACAATATCGCTGGCACTTATCAGATCAGGGCCGAGCTGTGTGGGGCAATGCCGATGAGTCACAAAGAAACCAGCAAAGCGGCGCTCAGCAAGGCAGACCTACAAGGGGTGCTCAGTTTCCAACTCAGAAATCTGCCTCCCGGCGAAAACTCTATTCCTGTCCCCACCATGCCTTGGCATGGCTTATGGAGCATTGCCGGCTTACTTGCTTGGCTTGGCGTCAAGCTGGGCTTAAAACGCAAATAACGCGCCAATCAACATCAGCATCAGAAAGCAATCAAGGCCGCGCAATAGCAAAACCTGGCTTGTATTCACTCCATCGTTGCTGCATCAATTTTGCGCGATTTTGCATAGCTGCCGGGCCCAAGGCGTGGGCCCGCACTATTGCTTGGTGATGGCTACGCTCCCACACGTTTGCGCCGTGATAAACATAGGTATAACACCAACCCTGATCGCGTACACGAGCAATGGGTACTTGAGCACGTATCATCTCCCAGCATAAGGCAGTATCTTCGCCGCGCTTAAGCTCTGGGTATGAGGGGCGCACTTCCCGCGCCACCAACATGGTTCCTTGTACAAAATTTAAAGGGTAAGGCTCTTGTGACCAGTCACACCAAAACAGGGATTGCTCCGACGAAAAATAATGCCACTGATCGGTCAAAAAACAAGCCTGCGCCGCTTGCTGACACATTGCTTCCCACTGCAGGCTCAAGCGCAGGGGGTGATAGCGATCATCATCATCCCACTGTGCCAACACTGTGCCCTCTGCCATGCGCATACTGAAGTTTCTCAATGCGCCTAGATTGCTTTTGGGTGCGCACAGCACACGACACATCTCTGCCATGCCCAAAGTCCGCGCCAAGTCTTCAAACACACTTTTGGCCGCTTCGCCCTCATCCACCACGATCAACAGTTCTTTGCGGGGATGGGTTTGCTGCTTAAAATCACCCATGGCCAAACGGGCCAGATCTGCCCGTCCGACTTGCGTCACCATCAGACAGGATATGAAAGGAAGTTGAACAATGCCCATAGCAAGCGTGATTGTGACATACCGTAAAAATCTAAGCCCGGAACGCGAACGCAATCTCTTGGCCACCTTGCAAACCTGGTCAAAAGTACCCGATCATGACTTAATCGTGGTCGAGCAAGACCATGCGCCCAGCCTCGGCAGCCTTCACCTCCCCAAACAGACACAAACACGTTTTGTTTTTAACCCCACCGCCTTTAATAAATGCTGGGGCTACAACCTAGGTGCCCGCATGGCCAAAACCCCATGGCTGTGTTTCACTGACGCAGATGTCGTCTTACACACTCCAGCAGCCGACATCATGCAGGCCTTGCGCAGCAACCTTGCCGTGGTCAAACCACATACCCACACCCTTGATTTGAACGAAGAACAGAGCCAGGCTTATTTACAGCAACCCGTTTTTGATTTGACTCATCTCCCCAAAGGCCGACAAGCAAAGGGCGAGCACTCTCCACTCGCTGCGCCCACCTGTTACATCAAGCGCGATGCCTTCCAGCACCTCGGTGCCTGGGACGAGCGCTTTAGCGGCTGGGGCGGTGAGGACGATGCTTTTTCTTATCTCATAGAGCGTGCGCGCATGCCCACTATCATGTTGCCTGGCGATGCAGTGCATCTCTATCACCCTCGCAACACCCCCGACAGCAGTGCCGAGGCCTTAAAGCTCTACCAGAATAACTTGCAAGTACTGTCTGAAATAAAACTCAGCCATGATGAGGCTTTAAAACGTTTTGCAGAAGTCAATTGGCAAACCATGGGGCATCACCTCCGCTACGTACCAGAACCCTCAAATTAACGCCGACATGAACGACCACATACACTTACTTATCGGTACCCCCGCCTACGGTGGCATGGTACATGTCGATTACGTCTCCTCGCTCCTGCATTTGCGCGCCGCCAATATTCCTTTCACTTTGCTCACCATTGGCAATGAGAGCCTCATTACCCGTGCACGCAACACCGTCATCTCGTCGTTCTATGCACGCCCGGAATTAAGCCATTTATTATTTCTGGATGGAGATGTGCGCATTGACCCCCAAGGCGTAGAGCGCATGTTGTCACGCAACAAAGATGTGATTGGCGCTCCAGTGGCCCTAAAAGGACGCAACCCGGACGGCACCCGCATATTCAACATCGGCAGAAATATCGGCGCTGAAGGTCCCTTATGGATCAATCAGCGCATAGGCACCGCCGCGCTGATGTTTTCTCGTCGCGCGGTCAATGCTCTGGTGGAAGACGCGCAGGCCAATGGCCGCGCCTATCAACGCAACAACACCCAGCGTGGCAACGACACCACACAGGTGCATTACGACATCTTTCAAGTAGGGGTACAGCGCGAAGAATATTTGTCAGAAGACTATTGGGTGTGTCATCGCCTGCGTCAACTGGGTTTTCATATTTATGTAGACCCAACAGTGGTCACCCAGCACCACGGCACCATTGCCGTGTGATGCCTTGCCTCACTAGGCCATTTTATTTACGCATCAAGTCAAAGAATTCGGCGTTGGACTTGGTCTGACGTATCTTGTCAAGCAAGAACTCCATGGCCTCTAAATCATCCATTGAGAACAGCAGCTTACGCAAAATCCACGAACGTTGCAAGATATCAGGCTCAAACAAAAGCTCCTCGCGGCGGGTGCCCGAGCGCTTGACATCTATGGATGGATAGATACGTTTCTCAGTCATGCGACGGTCAAGATGAATCTCTGCGTTACCAGTACCCTTGAACTCTTCATAGATCACATCATCCATACGGCTGCCAGTATCGATAAGTGCGGTAGCCAAAATAGTGAGTGAACCGCCCTCTTCAATATTACGCGCGGCACCAAAAAAACGTTTGGGGCGTTGCAAAGCATTGGCATCCACACCACCGGTGAGCACCTTTCCAGAGGCAGGCACCACGGTGTTGTACGCGCGCGCCAGGCGAGTGATCGAGTCCAACAAAATCACCACGTCCTTTTTGGTTTCCACCAAGCGCTTGGCTTTTTCAATCACCATTTCAGCCACTTGCACATGACGCGTGGCCGGCTCATCAAATGTAGAAGCCACCACTTCGCCACGCACTGTGCGCTGCATTTCAGTCACTTCTTCTGGGCGCTCATCTATCAAGAGCACGATCAAGGTGACATCGGGATTATTAGACGTAATGGCATGCGCGATGTGTTGCAACATCACGGTTTTGCCCGACTTTGGGGGCGCCACGATGAGGCCACGCTGCCCCTTGCCAATGGGAGAAATGATGTCGATGATGCGACCGGTGATATTCTCCTCAGATTTGATATCACGCTCCAGACGCATCATTTTGTCCGGGTGCAAGGGGGTGAGATTCTCAAACAACACTTTGTTTTTGGTGGCCTCGGGAGCCATGCCATTGACGCTGTCGAGTTTGGACAAAGCGAAGTAACGCTCGCCCTCGCGGGGGGTGCGTACCTCTCCGTCTATAGAGTCTCCCGTGTGCAGATTAAAGCGACGAATCTGCGAGGGGCTGATGTAAATATCATCAGTGCCTGCGATATAGCTGGCCTCTGGGCTACGCAAAAAGCCATAGCCATCAGACAGCACCTCCAACACCCCATTGCCGCGTATCACCTCACCTTTTTTAGACAGCTGTTTGAGCAAAGCAAAGATCAAGTCATGCTTGCGGAGGCGGTTAGCGTTTTCAAGTTCATTGGCCACCGCAATCTCAAGGAGTTCGGTGACGTGTTTGGCTTTGAGTTCTGAAATATTCATCAGCAGTGCATCAAGAGTGCACAGGCCAAAACCAGTCTGGCTTGTGCATATCAGTCGTTAGGGGGATGGGGGATAATGACCGTACCGCGAGAAATTTATTGCAACGCTTAATGGATTTTTTGCGTCGGTTGCAGTACGGATACGGCCATATTAACGTTTTTAAATGGATTTGTCAATGAAGGCTTTGATGCCTGATTTTGGCAGTGCCCCCACTTGCTGAGCCACTTTTTGCCCTCCCTTAAAAATCATCATGGTGGGAATGCCGCGAATACCAAACTGTGCAGGCACGGTTTGATTTTCATCCACATTGATCTTGGCAATAGTTAAGGTGCCTTGGTACTCTCCGGAGAGCTCGTCCAAAATCGGGCCTATGGCCTTGCAGGGGCCACACCATTCGGCCCAAAAATCCAGCAGCACCGGGTTGGGGCTTTGCAAAACCGCTTCAGCAAAGTTTGCATCTGTGACGTGAACTATGTGTGCGCTACTCATCAGTTGTCCTTAGAAAAGTGAGCATTGTATATGGTTACGCACTTGGTAATTTTCAAGTTTCAGGCTAAAATGCTGAGTTATTGTTTATATTTTTGCGAGACAAAATGTCTTTTGTTTTACCCCGCACTCTGGTCCAGATTTTCACTTCAACCCTGTTATTTGTTGGCTTTCAAAGCCACGCGCAGGATGCAGGCGATGCCAAAGCTGGCGCTCAAAAAGTCGCCATGTGCCAAGGTTGTCATGGTATTGACACGCTGCGCACGGCTTACCCTGAAGTTTATAAAGTCCCAAAAATTGCAGGTCAACACCCCAAATATCTGGTCACTGCCTTGAAGGCCTATAAATCTGGCGAGCGCAGCCACGAGACCATGCGGGCTATTGCGGCGCAACTGTCTGACAAAGACATGAATAATCTGGCAGCCTACTACGCCAGCACTGACTCAGCCCACAGCAAAAAGTAATTGGATATTGCCAGATGAAAAAGACATTTTTATTCACCACTGTTTTTGCCTGTTTAGGGCTCAATGTTGCCATGGCTGCTGACCTTGCTGCGGGCAAACAAAAAGCCACTGAAGTATGTGGTGCCTGCCACGGCGTTGATGGCAATAGCCAGATTCCTGACAATCCTAAGCTCGCTGGCCAACACCCTGACTATCTGCGTAAAGCCCTCTCCGATTACAAATCTGGGGCACGCAAAAACCCGATCATGGCAGGTTTTGCGGCTGGTCTGTCCAAAAAAGATATTGAGAATGTTGCCGCTTACTACGCAAGCCAAAAGTCAGTGCTTGCCAGCAAATATTGATTCAATTAATTGATGCCAATGCCTCGCATGCCGAGGCCATTGCCCGCATTCACAATCATGCTGTCCTGCACAGCACTGCCATTTGGTACGACACGCCGATAAGTGTCGAAAGCCGTGCTGCCTTCATTAAAAGCCGCCAAGATGCTGGTTTCCCCTTCATCACTGCGGTGGACCACGATGGGGCAGTCTTGGGCTACGCCAGCTACGGTGAATTCCGTGCCTTCAGCGGTTATCGTCACACAGTTGAGCACTTGGTCTATGTCGCCGAAACGGCGCAAAGGCAAGGCATAGCCAGCAAATTGATGCACGCACTCATGGAGCGGGCGCAAAACAGCCAAGTGCATGCCATGGTAGGCGCTATTGAAAGCGGCAATTTGGCATCGCTTGAGTTGCACCGTCGTTTAGGCTTTACTGAAGTGGGTCGTATGCCAGAAGTCGGTATCAAATTTGGTCGCTGGTTAGATCTGAGCCTGATGCAAAAACTGTTGTAACGCGGGACTGTAGCTTAGTCTCCTAGAGGCTAGTTTTGCTCAAGAAAACAGATTTTGTGTTTGCGCATCGGCAACAAACATTTCTGTGGCCCGGCTTTGGTTTCGCCACCAATCCAAAACTTTTTCTGGCGGCATAGGCTCGCTCACATAATAGCCCTGCACCTCATCACAGCCTAGTTCACGCAAGGTTTTGTACTGCTTGGGTGTCTCTACCCCCTCTGCGATGATGCGCAAATTCAAGGCATGGCCCATGGCAATGACTGACTGCACAATCTTGTAGGAGCTGGCATTATCAAGGCTCCAAATAAACTGCTTGTCGATCTTGACATTTTGAAAAGGCATGCGCGCCAGATAGTTGAGCGAAGAATACCCCGTACCAAAATCATCCAGAGTAAGCACATAGCCTTTGTTTGACATGGCCTGCAAGGTCTCCATCATCTTTTCAGGGTTTTTGGAAATGGCAGTTTCGGTCACTTCCAACTCTATCTGAAATGGTGGCAAGTTGTAACGCATCACGATGCTGTCCAAGCGGTTCAGCCACTCTTGCTGCTCCAACTGGCGCACCGATAAGTTGATGGCTACTCGCATCTGCTGTCCCTGTGCCCGCCAACGCGCGGCTTGGGCACAGGCCGCATCCAGTATGCCCGCGCCCATGCTCACAATCAAGCCATTCTCCTCGGCTATCGGAATAAAGTCCGCGGGCGAAATCATGCCCTTTTCTGGATGACACCAACGCACCAAGGCTTCTATGCCACTGGGGGCATTGTCGGCAAGCGACACTTGCGGCTGGTAATACAGAGTGAATTGCTGCTCAGCTATGGCCTGGCGCAAATCCTGCTCTAGCCCCACACGCTGATTTTGTGCTTCCACATGTGTTTGGCTGAACCACTCTGCACGCGCCCGTCCTGCTTCTTTCGCCACATACATGGCGGAATCAGCCGCACGCAGCAAAGAGGCCACATCAAATGCATCGCGTGGAAACAGGGCTGCGCCGCAGGAGATAGTCACCAAGGTGCTGAAATCATCAAACTGCAGTTTTTGTGACAGGGCCGCGTAGATGGTCTGTATATACGCATCTGTCACATTTTGCGCATCATCAGTCGGCATCTTGCCCAATACCACGACAAACTCATCTCCTCCCAGCCGCGCCACCAAAGAATCCGGTGGCAGGCTTTTACCCAAGACCCCGGCCACATGTTTGAGCACCACATCGCCTATCTCATGCCCGAGCGAGTCATTTAATCGTTTAAAGTGGTCGATGTCTATAAAAAGCAGAGCAATGCTATTGCGTGAACTGCCAATGCTGCGAATAATTTGGTGCAATTGCCGCGCCAGTGCAGCGCGGTTTGGCAGCTTGGTCAAGGGATCGACCATGGCCATCTGTACTG
>JBDKJU010000079.1:0-12183 GCA_039796435.1 Pseudomonadota bacterium
AGTGGCTTGCCCATCGTAATGGGTGTGTACGTCCACAAAACCCGGGGTGAGCAAGGCCCCATCTGCATTCACCACTTCTGTGGCAACACTGTGCAACTGACCAATAGCAACAATGCGTCCGTCCTTCACGGCAACATCGGCAGTACGTGGCGCACTACCCGTGCCATCGACCAAGGTGGCCGCCTTGATAAGCAAATCATGCATCGGGTCTACTCGGCTTTGATGTTGCGTTCTTTGATGAGCCGGCCAAAAGTGGCGGCCTCCTGCTCTACCCTGGCTTTAAATTGTGCGCCAGAGCTGCCCACTGCTTGCCAGCCGGCAGTTTGGTATTTTTGTTTCAAGGCATCGTCGAGAAAGAGTTTTTGCACTTCGGTGTTCATGCGCTCAAAGGCTTCATTGGATAAACCTGCTGGCGCCATGAGGCCCGTCCAGGCCTCCAGAAATATCTCGCCAACACCTAACTCCGAAAGCGGCAGCAATTCGGGTGCCAGTGCGCTCTTGCCACCGGTAATGCCCACGATCTTGAGCTTGCCAGCCTTCACTTGTGCTGCCACCGAGCCGGGTGGAATCAAGGCCATTTGAATCTGCCCATTCAACAGGGCGGTGATGACCTGCGGATTGCCAGGAAAGGGCACATGCTGGGCTTGAAAGCCAGCCAGCTTGGACTTGATGAGCTCAAGCCCCAGATGCCCCATGGAGCCCAGCCCCACCGAGCCGTAATTCCATTTATCGCCAGAGACGCGTGCGCGCTCAACGAACTCCTTGCCCACCGGCATGTTCTCAGCCACCACTAAAGCAAAAGGCGCGACAGAAAGCAAAGGCAATATGCGAAAGTCCTTGGCTGGGTTAAACGGCAAATTAGGGTTCAAAAACTGTGCCGCCGTCAGATTGCCATTGCTGGCGATGCCAAAGGTGTGGTGGTCAGTGGCTTTGGCCACCAAATCGGCTGAGATGTTGCCGCCATTGCCCGGCTTATTTTCCACCACCACTGGCTGTCCCAGCGCTTTGGACAAGGGTTCGGCAATGAGGCGTGCCGACATGTCCGGCGTGGTGCCCGCAGGGAAGCCCACCAACAGTTTGATGGGTTTTGCAGGCCAAGTCTGGGCGTGGGCCACGACCATTAAGGCCGCAAGAAAATGACACAAAATGAAGTTGAAAAATGTATACATAGCAATCGATAGGAAAGGGCGTGCAGGCGGCACATTGGCGCGAACAGCCATCAAGCATGCACCAAGATCGCGCATGTCGAAGTATAAGTTCACCCACCTATCCGCCCCAACAATTTGATGGCAAGGCTAAACTTGCTCACTATGTCGCGCGCACACTACCCTTCTTTAGAACACAAGCACATCTTCATCACCGGAGGAGCCACCGGCATAGGTGCTGACATGGTGAAGCAGTTTGCCCAGCAATCAAGACAAGTCACTTTTTTTGACCGCGACAACCTCGCTGGCACAGCTTTGGCCAAGACCGCCGACAATATCCGCTTCATTGCTGGCGATGTGTGTGACATCACCGCCCTGCAAACCGCCATCACCCAAGCGGAGGGCAATCCCGTAGATGTGCTGATCAGCAATGCCGCCAATGATGAGCGCCATACTTTCAAGGACCTAAGCCCCGAGTATTGGGACCATGCCTTGGCGGTGAATTTACGGCCACACGTGTTTGCGGCACAAGCCGCCGCCAGTGTGATGAAAAACTCGGGGAGCATCATTCTCATGGGCTCGGTGAGCTGGATGCGCCGCCGCACCGGCATGGTGGCCTACACCACCAGCAAGGCGGGCATCCACGGCTTGACCCGCACCTTGGCACAGGAACTCGGCCCTGAAGGCATACGGGTCAACTCCATTGTTCCCGGAGCCATTCAGACCGAAAAGCAGGACCGCTTGGTGACCAACCCAGAACTCATTCAAAGCTTTCTAGACCAGCAAGCCTTGAAATTCCGCCTGCAGGCGCAAGATGTAACGGCAATGGCCTTGTTTTTGGCCGCTGACGACAGCCGTGCGTGCACTGGACAGGCCTTTATCGTCGATGCCGGTATCGTTTAATCTCTTATGACCCACTATCCCAAAGAAATCAAGCAAGGTAATTTTCAGGGCTTCCCTGCCTTGCTCATTGACACCGACACCTGCACAGCCGCCATTTCCGAGTTTGGCGCACATTTAATGAGCTATGTGCCCAAGCACAATAACCCGCTTAAACGTGATCTGCTGTGGCTGTCCCACACCAGCAAGAAGCCCCCCGAAGGCATACGTGGCGGCGTGCCGATCTGCTGGCCATGGTTTGCCAAACAAGGCCAAAGTGCCGAGGCCCTGCAACACGGACTGGTGCGGCGCATTCCTTGGCATGTCGACCGTTTGGCCGTTGAAGACGATGCGGTGCTGATACAGATGTCGCCGATTGCCAACCCTTCGCCACTGGCCGTGGCGCTGCACACGCGCGTGGGCAAGACCTGCACACAAACCCTGATCACCCACAACCACAGCGCGGACACCCACACCTTGACCCAAGCCCTGCACACCTACTTTGCCGTTGGGGATGTGCGCCAAATCAGTGTGCGCGGACTGGACGGCTTGCGCTACTCTGACAAATTCGCCGGCATGATTGAAAAGCAACAGGAAGGCGAGTTCAGCTTGCCCAGCTCGGTGCCTGAAAGCGACAGAATCTACCACGCCACCGGGGGTGATTATGTGCTCAACGACCCCAGCTGGGCACGACAAATTTTCTTGCGCTCTGAACACAGCCGCACCTTGGTGGTGTGGAACGCCGGCCCCAATCACGTCAAAAACTTCACTGATATAGACCACCACGCTTGGCCTGGTTATATGTGTTTGGAAGTCGCCAATGCCGGAGAAGAAATCATCACCCTACCACCCGGGCACAGCGCCCGCCTTACCCATCATTTCGGACTTTTATGATTACCCCACGTGCTGCCCATGAACGTGGCCACGCCAACCACGGCTGGCTCGACAGTTACCATAGTTTTTCCTTTGCCAATTACTACGACCCTGCGCACATGGGGTTCTCGGTGTTGCGCGTCATCAATGACGACAAAATCGCCCCCGCGCAAGGCTTCGGCACCCATGGCCATCGCGATATGGAGATCATCACTTATGTGCTCTCCGGTGAGCTGGCACACAAAGACAGCATGGGCAACGGCTCTACGATCAAGGCAGGCGACGTGCAACGCATGAGTGCCGGGCGGGGCGTGACGCACTCTGAATTCAACGCCTCGGCGCGCGAGCCTGTGCACTTGCTACAAATCTGGCTCATGCCCGATAAAAACGGCATCACCCCGGGTTATGCGGAAAAAAACTTCAGTGTCGCAGAGCGCAGCGGCAAATGGTGTCTGTTGGTCTCTAATGATGGTCGTGATGGCTCTCTCACCATGCAGCAAAATGCCAGCCTGTATGCGGCTTTACTGGATGGCAATCAGGCCCTGTCACAACCCATTGGCTTTAACCGCAAGGCCTATCTGCATGTGGCGCGCGGAGAGTGCTCGGTCAACGGCCATCTGCTCAAAGCCGGTGATGCACTCAAGTTCACCCAGGAAAGCAACATAGAGGTGGCGCATGCCAATCAGGCCGAGCTCTTACTCTTCGACTTGCCCAACTAGGTCGGCATTGACCATTACGCAGCTGGGGCTGGTCGACTATCAACAGACCTTGGAGCGCATGCGTGCCTTCACTGAAACACGCGAGCCTCATACCCCTGATGAGTTGTGGGTATGCGAGCACCCACCGGTATACACCCAGGGGCTGAACGGCAAACCCGAACATGTTCTGACAAAGCCTGCCCATATCCCGCTCCTACACAGCGATCGCGGTGGGCAAGTCACCTACCACGGACCCGGCCAAGTGATTGTCTATTGCCTGCTAGACACCCGTCGTGGCATCCACAGCATACGCAGTCTGGTGCGACTTCTGGAACAGGGGGTGATCGACCTCTTGGCGCAACATCAGGTGCAGGCCTTTAGTCGTGTGGATGCACCCGGTGTCTATGTAGGGGGCAGTAAAATCGCCTCTTTGGGCCTCAAAGTGCGCAAAAGCTGCACTTACCACGGCATTGCGCTCAATGTCGACATGGACCTCTCCCCATTCGCCGCCATTAACCCCTGTGGCCTGGCTGGCATGGCCGTCACCCAGCTCAAAGACCTAGGCATCACTTTGAGCCCCGATCAAGCTGGCGCAGCACTTGCCAGACACCTAAGTCATCTCCTTCATGAACATCAGCACCCTGCCCGATAATCAAGCCGGCATCAAACACAAAGGCGAAAGCAAAACCGCCCGCATCCCCATCAAAATAGTGCCTGCGGAGACGCTCAAAAAACCTGCATGGATACGCGTCAAGGCCCCCACTGGAGAGGCCGCAAGGCGCTACGGCGAGATCAAGGACATTCTGCGTGAACACCGCTTGCACACGGTCTGCGAAGAGGCGGCCTGCCCCAACATCGGCGAATGTTTTGGCAAGGGCACGGCCACTTTCATGATCATGGGCGATATCTGCACCCGCCGCTGTCCTTTTTGCGACGTAGGTCATGGTCGCCCACAGGCGTTGGACGCCGATGAGCCGCAGAACCTCGCCAAAACCATCGCCGCCCTCAAACTCAACTACGTGGTCATCACCTCGGTAGACCGCGACGATCTGCGTGATGGTGGCGCACAGCATTTTGTCGATTGCATTCAAGCGGTGCGCACGCACTCTCCCAGCACCCAAATCGAGATTCTGGTGCCCGATTTTCGTGGCCGCCATGACCGCGCCTTGGCCATTCTTGACGCCGCCCCGCCGGATGTGATGAACCACAATCTGGAAACCGTGCCACGCCTGTACAAACAGGCTCGCCCGGGTTCAGACTACCAACACTCTCTGCGCCTGCTGCAAGAATTCAAACACCGCCATCCCAAAGTGCCGACCAAATCCGGCCTCATGGTGGGCCTGGGTGAGACGGACGAAGAAATTCACCAAGTCATGCACGACATGCGTGCTGCCAACATCGACCGCATCACCATCGGTCAATACCTGCAGCCCTCAAGCAAACATCTGCCCGTGCTGCGCTACGTCACCCCCGACAGCTTCGAAGACTTTGAAGCCCGCGCCTATGCCTTGGGTTTTGAGCACGCCGCGGTGGGCGCCATGGTGCGCTCGTCTTACCACGCCGATCAGCAGGCCCATGAAGCCAGTTTGCGTATTTCTGGCCATCGCCACTGAGTTTTTCAACTCAGCGCTGGCCGCAGCAGCAGCGACGAGTGCCACGCCAAGCCCAGCGCTCATTGCTTTCATCGAGCAGAGGCCAGCTCTGGCTCGTGCCGTGGACATGGAGTGCCTGAAGCAACTGCATAGCAACGAAGACATCATTGCTGCCCTGCCCCTCTACTCGCTCACTTTGGGAGAGGCTAAGCTTGGGGATATTCTGCTTGACTCTCAGCACCAAGTCGTGGCTGTCAGGCCGCGCAGCTCAGCCAGCAAGGCTCTGGTGGAGATTGGCGATCGGCTGCAAAATCCGGCCCCCAAACCTGCTTGCGCCCGGCACGATGATTACCCGAGCCTCAAACGTGACCAAGCCAATGAGCTGCATTGGCAAAAGGCCAATGGCCAGCGACGCAGTGTTTGGCAAGGCAGCGCCGAGGTCAGCATACCGCAGAAACATTTTGTGCTGCAGCGTCGTGATGACCCGCTGCGCAGCACCCCGGTGCTGCAATTTAACGGACACATTCCAGCCCTTGTCCGTGAGTGGACCCCGCCAGATAGTGCCACCGCCCTCATTGTCGATTTGCGTGAGGCCCAGTGGATGGCTGAAAGCCACTTTGACGCACTTAAAGACCGCCTCAACACCGCTCTGCCCGTGGTGTTTATCGTCGGCCCCTGGACCGCAGGCCAAGCCTGGCAATTGGTCCTCGCCCACGCCCATGCCCCGCTGGTGGCAGACAAGGCCAAACACCCAGTCAACGCCTGCCTGCACTACACCACCTACACACTGCCGGAGATCAGCACCCCCGTATATGAATGTGTGCAATGGTTACCTGATTTAAGCAAAAGAAATTGGCATCTCGCCAAGTCACACCCCAAAAACACCAGCAACAGCATGATTTTTATTGAGGCCATGGAGGCCCTCAAAAACCTCAGACCATAGGCCGTATAATGCGCGCTCTACACAAAAACTAACCTGCCCGGGTGGTGAAATTGGTAGACACAGCGGACTTAAAATCCGCCGCTTACCTGCATAAGGGGCGTACCGGTTCGATTCCGGTTCCGGGCACCAACATCTCCAAGCATCAGCTTTTTTTATTGGCTGTCTGCGCCTTGGCAAAAGCCGAGGCAAAGGCACCGGTCAATGGGGGCTCGGTATTTTTAGCCGCCTTGAAACTGCCTTTGGCTTTGCCTCCACTGCTCACTCCGGCAAGCGTGTCGGACTGCGCCACATCGCTAAGCCGCATGCTCAGCGCAATACGCTTGCGCGCGACATCCACCTCCATCACCTTTACTTTCACCACATCGCCGACCTTCACCACTGCGCGAGGGTCTTTCACAAAAGTATGGGCAAGGGCAGAGATGTGCACCAAGCCATCCTGATGCACGCCTATGTCCACAAAGGCACCAAAATTCGTGACATTGGTGACCACCCCTTCCAGGGTCATGTTCAACCGCAAGTCCTTCATCTCGGCTATGTCGCTGAAGCGTGCGGTCTTGAACTCAGGCCGTGGATCACGACCAGGTTTTTCCAACTCTTTGCGTATGTCTTCAAGCGTGGGCAAGCCAACACGGGCATCCACATAATTGGCCAATTTGATCTGCTTTAGTTTCTGAGCATCGCCAATCAAAGCCAGCACTTCGGCCTGCGCATCATGGGCCATTCTGCGCACCACTTCATATGCTTCAGGGTGCACTGCCGATGCGTCCAAGGGCTCATCGCCGCCGCGAATGCGCAAGAAACCCGCACTTTGTTCAAAAGCTTTTTCGCCCAAACGTGGCACCTGCAACAAGGCCTTGCGATTTTTAAACGCTCCATGTTCATCACGATAACGCACGATATTGTGTGCCACCGAGGCCGACAAACCAGAAATGCGCGTGAGCAAAGGGACCGAGGCACTGTTCAGATCCACCCCCACGCCATTGACGCAGTCCTCCACCACCGCGTCCAAACGCGCTGCCAGCTCTGTCTGGTTCACATCATGTTGATACTGCCCCACGCCAATGGATTTGGGGTCAATCTTGACCAGCTCGGCCAAGGGATCTTGCAAGCGCCGCGCAATCGACACCGCGCCGCGCAAAGACACATCCAGCTCAGGAAATTCCTGCGCCGCCAGCTCGGAAGCTGAGTACACCGATGCCCCTGCTTCACTCACCACCACCTTGTTCACACCCTGCTTCCCTGCCCCGGCCATGCACTGACACAACTCGGCTGCCAACTGATCGGTCTCGCGCGAGGCCGTGCCATTGCCAATGGCAATGAGCGCTACCTTGTGCGTGTCACACAGGTGCTGCAAGCGCATCAGGCTGCCCTGCCAATCATTGCGCGGGGCATGCGGGTAGATGGTGTCTGTCGCCAGCAATTTGCCCGTGCCGTCCACCAGCGCCACCTTCACCCCGGTGCGCAAACCCGGGTCCAGGCCCAGGGTGGTCTTGGCGCCAGCTGGGGCCGCCAAGAGCAGGTCTTTTAAATTCATACCAAACACCCGTATGGCTTCCGCCTCTGCCACCTCTCGCATACGCGAGAGCAACTCAGTCTCCAACGCCATGCCAATTTTGATGCGCCAAGTGAAGCGCACTGTATCAAGCAGCCATTTATCAGCGGCCCGCCCTTGCGCGGAGATGCCTGCATGTTTGGCAATATGGCATTCGCACAGGTTATGTGGTGCATCAAAGCGCGGCTTGGGGTCTTCCCCATCCAGATGCAACAACACGTTCAAAAAGCCCTCGCGTCGGCCACGTAACAGGGCCAAGGCGCGGTGCGAGGGAATGCCCTTGACCGCTTCGCTGTAGTCAAAGTAATCACTGAATTTGGCCACTGCCTCTTCTTTTTCCTTGCCCACATAGTCTGCGGCCAGACTGACGGTGATCTGCGCCTGTGCCGCAAAAGTGTCGCGACACTGGGCAATCAGGCCCGCATGTTCTGCAAAGCGTTCCATCAAGATTTGCCTTGCGCCCTCAAGGGCGGCCTTGACATCCGGCACCCCCGAGTTCTCTCCCGCATCGGTAGTGAAGGCAGGCTTTAAGTATTTTGCGGCTTCAATCTCTGGAGGCAATTGTGGATTGCTCAGCAAGGCATCGGCCAAGGGCTCCAGACCCGCTTCTTTGGCCACCATCGCCTTACTGCGGCGTTTGGGTTTATAGGGTAAATACAAGTCTTCCAGACTGGCCTTGTCAGCCGCAGCAGCGATTGCCGCCGCCAGCGT
Source organism: Pseudomonadota bacterium (assembly GCA_039796435.1). Lineage (GTDB taxonomy): Bacteria > Pseudomonadota > Gammaproteobacteria > Burkholderiales > Casimicrobiaceae > JBDKJU01. The sequence goes on from JBDKJU010000079.1 coordinate 8,394, forward strand.
CGGGGTGAGTTTGCCCTGTTCGGAGATGCTGGCCATGATGCTGGCACGGCGATCTTCCAACTCACGTAAGTACACCAGACGCACCTCCAAGAGCCGCAACTGTGTGTCATCCAAACCGCCCGTCACTTCTTTGCGGTAACGCGCAATAAAGGGCACTGTCGCCCCTTCATCCAGCAGCGCTACTGCGGCAATAACTTGTTCCGGGCGGGCTGCCAGCTCGGCAGCCAGTACTTGCGTGATGCGTGGGTGTGAGGTCAAAGGACGGTGCTCGCGTTTTTTAAAGAGCCGCGATTTTACCCATCCCTGCGCTTTTAAAATGCCCATCATGAATGACGGCATTCACCTGCTTATTGACGCACAACAATGCGCCACACAATCCCTGCAAGACGTGCACGGATTCATGCGTTGTATCCAACAAGAATGTGCCGCGCTTGGCATAGTCGTGGTGGGGGACAGCCATTACGTGTTTGCTCCGCACACGGGCTTTACCGCCACCCTGCTGTTGGCCGCCTCACACATTGCCGTGCACACTTGGCCAGAATATGGTGAGCTAAGCGCCGATGTGTACTTGTGCCACCACTCACAAAATCACTCTGCGCACGCAGAGGCTCTGGCCCAAAGCATATTGCGTTTTTTTGGCGCAAGGTGCAGCCAGATCAAACGACAGACCCGAGGCTTGCACACAAAGAAGCAAGAGATAAAAGAAGTGCTCAGCCCGCACACCCACCTCACTTTGGCGCACGCCACCCTATTGCACACGGCACGCAGTGATTACCAGCGTATTGATTTTTATGAGCACCCGGATTTCGGGCGTTTGTTTTGTCTTGATGGTGTGGCGATGAGCAGCGAGCATGACGAGGCAAACTATCATGAGGCCCTGTTGGCTGAACTCAAACCCCACTCAGCTCAAGTGCTCATCATCGGTGGTGGGGATGGGGCAGCGGCCCGACGCGCCTTACACAAAGGAGCGCGTGCCGTGCTGGTCTGCGAGCTGGATGCGCAGGTGGTGCATTTATGCCAACACTATTTGCCCGGTCTGTGTGGTGAGCTTTGGTCTGACCCACGATGCCAACTGATCATTGGTGATGCCCTGCACACAGTGCCCGCACTGCAAGGACACTTTGACGCCATCCTGCTAGACCTCACCGACCCGGGCGACAGCAGACTAGCCAATGCCCTGTATCAGGAAGATTTTTTACGCCTGCTGCAAGAAAAACTCAAGCCCGATGCTTATCTGGCCATGCACCTTGGCTCGCCGTTTTATCAAGCTGGGCGCTGCAATGCCCTGTACCAACGCCTGCAACACCTGTTCACAAAAACAAAAAGGCACACCGTCAGTGTGCCTTTGTATGGGGGGGCGTGGGACTTCGCCTACGGCTTTAAAAGCTAAGGCCTTATTTCTGTGCCAATACCCATTTCACCAAAGTCTTGATGTCTTCGGCTTTCAAGGCTTTGTTGTCTGGCATAGGGATCTGGCCCCACACACCTTTGCCGCCATTGGTGACTTTTTCAATTAAGGCTTTTTCGGCATTTTTGTCGTCTTTGTACTTCTCCGCTACCTGTTTGTAGCCAGGGCCAATCAACTTGCCGTCAATTTTGTGGCAAGACGTGCAACCAGCGGTTTTCGCCAAGGCTTCATTGGCAAACGAAGGAGCAGCCATGATGCTGGCCGCGGCTAAGATAAAAGCTGAAGTGAAACGCATAGGATCCTCTCGGGTGAAAAATAAATTTGGCGAAATTTTAACGGCTCATGGGGTTTCCCGATGACACGCGGCACTGCTCAACCGCCGCCGAGGTTTTCGGGCTGTTTCTCGCCTATGGCTACCAACAGTTTGTCCCATACCGTGACCGGCGGCAGGCAGGCGGTGCCACGGCAAACAAAGGCCTGCACGTGGGTGGGGGCATAAGGTTTATGCAAAGCGACAGGCAAGGCCTCACCCGCCCCTTGGCAAATCACTATACGCTCGGGGGCGTACACCGCCTCCAGACTGCGCTGCCAATTCTGTGCGTCCTTGTCTGGCCCGGTAATTACCACCACGGTGGGGGCCTGCTGCAGAAGAGCAGCTGCGCGATGAAGACTGCAGAAGCCTTCTGGGTATTTGTGCATTTGTGCAGCAAAGGCCTGCACCGTGCGCTCGGCCGCGCTAATGTAGGCAGGCTCTGCCAGCAAGTGCCCCAGAATAATCAGACTATGCGCCGCGACTCCATTGCCCGAAGGGGTGGCATTGTCATGCGCTGGTTTGCTGCGAGCGATGAGGGCTTCATGGTCATGGCGGGTGAAATAAAACCCCCCCTGTGCCTCATCAGCAAAATGCCTGAGCAAGGCATCGGCAATGGTTTTTGCCAAGGCAACATCTTTGGCGCGTGGCGCACACTGCAATAGCTCAATCAAAGCCTCCAAGCAAAAGGCATGATCGTCAAGATAGGCATTCAGGGCACGATTATTATCGGCTGGCATCGCGAATAATCTGCCCTCCAAAAAGCAGTGCTCGGCAATAAAGTCCATGGCGTTTTGTGCCAAGCTGAGCCAGTCGTCACGCGAGGCCACGCGCGCTGCGCGTGCCAGTCCGCTGACCAGCAAGGCGTTCCAGCCAGTGAGCAATTTATCATCCGTGCCTGGCCGCACACGCAGTTGACGCGCCGCCAACAACGCCTGTTCCGCCGTCTGAATATGCTGCCACTGCGCTTCTGTGCTCACTTCACCGCGTACCCGCAAATGCCAGGCATGTCCTTCAAAATTGGCGCTCTCGTGCAAGCCGTAATAGGCAGCAAAGTCAGCATAGCAATCAGCGGGAACCAGTGCTTGCACCGTCTCTGGTGTCCACACATAAAACTTGCCCTCTTCGCCCTCACTGTCGGCATCCAGCGCCGCATAAAACCCACCATGCTCGGCAGCAAGCATTTCACGCTGCAGCCAGGCAATGGTCTTGCTCAAGGTCATGGCGGCACGGGCATGGGCGGCGGGATTCATGTCCTGACACAAACGCCAGGCATCGGCATACAGACTCAAGAGTTGCCCATTGTCGTAAAGCATTTTTTCGAAGTGGGGAATCGACCATTCCGCATCCACGCTATAACGCGCAAAGCCACCGCCAAGCTGATCAAACAAACCACCCTCTGCCATCTTCATGAGGCTGTGCAGGGCCAGGTGCAAGAGCTCATCACGTTTTTTGCTCATGCCCTGCTCCAGACAAAAACGCAATTCCATCGGATGCAGAAATTTAGGCGCGGTGCCAAAACCACCATGCCTTGCATCAAAACTGCCGAGCAGATTATTGAGGGCCTGTTCGGCGTGCGCTCTAAGTTGCATGCGACTCGCACTCTCCGGCACACTCGTGCTCTGTTGCAACACCTCGATAATGCTTTGTGTGGTGTGGGCAATGGCGTCCTGTTTGTCTTGATAAGCCTCGGCGATGCGTCGGCACAGATCGGTAAAGGCCATCATGCCATAACGCGGTTCTTTCGGCACATAGGTTGCGGCAAAAAAAGGCTTTTGCTCAGGGGTCATGAAAATCGTTAACGGCCAGCCGCCAGAGCGGCGGTTCATCATGCCATGCACCTGTTGATAAATCTGGTCTACATCCGGTCTTTCTTCACGATCCACCTTGATATTGACAAACATCTCGTTCATCACCGCGGCACTCGCCGGATCTTCAAAACTCTCATGCGCCATCACGTGGCACCAATGGCAAGCCGAGTAGCCGATCGACAGAAAAATCGGCCGGTTTTCGGCCTTGGCTCGCGCCAGAGCCTCCGGCCCCCAGGGATACCAATCGACCGGATTGTGCTG
>JBDKJU010000080.1:0-2892 GCA_039796435.1 Pseudomonadota bacterium
CACTATTCGTGTGGTGGGTAAAGTCACGCACGACAAATCCATACAGTTAGATGATTTCAACTACCTCAAGAATCACATTCGTGCCAATGGCGCGCAGGCAAAGGTCACTATCCCCTCCCCCACCATGCTGCACTTCCGTGGCGGTCGTGGTGGCATCTCCAAAGAGCATTACCCGGAGTTAGAGCCCGCCTTTTACGAAGATGTGGCCAAGGCATACGGTGATGAGCTGCGCAGCTTGCACGCTGCCGGCTGCCGCTATGTGCAAATGGATGACACCAACTTAGCCTATCTGTGCGATGTCAACATGCAAGCCGCCGCCAAGGCCCGTGGCGATGACCCACTCGAGTTGCCCCATCGTTACGCCAAATTCATCAACCGCGTGGTATCCCAAAAGCCAGCTGACATGTTGCTGGCCGTGCATCTGTGTCGTGGCAATTTCAAAAGCACACATGCTGCCGCAGGGGGGTATGAGCCGGTCGCCGAGGCATTGCTCTCGGAAATGAATGTCGATGCCTATTTTTTAGAATACGATGACGAACGCAGCGGGGATTTTCGCCCCTTGCGGTTTTTGCCCAAAGGCAAAACCGTGGTTCTGGGCTTGGTCACCACCAAATTGGGACATCTCGAAGACCCCAATGCCCTCAAGCGCCGCATTGACGAAGCGGCTAAATACGCCCCTCTAGAGCAATTGGCGCTGTCTCCACAGTGCGGTTTTTCCAGCACCGTACACGGCAATGACATCAGCGTGCAAGCGCAACGAGACAAGCTAAAGCTGTGTATCGATGTTGCCAACGATGTCTGGAAATAAATGCTGACACCAGGTCAAAAGCTAAGGCATACGCTTGATTTTCTTCTCTACGATTGGCTCGACGCCCACGGCCTCTGTGTACAAGGCCGTTACAGTGAACACAGCCGCGAGACATTTGGCGCTGTGTTGGACTTGGCTGAAAAAATAGCCGCAGAAAAATTTGCCCCGTATAACCGTCTCGTAGACACAGAAGAGCCAAGCCTCGACGGCGATAAAGTCATTTTGCCGGCGGCCACCCAGGCGGCTTGGAATGCCTATCGCGACAGCGGACTTCTGGCTGCTTCACAACCGTATGCAGCAGGTGGCATGCAACTGCCCGCAGTGATTGAATCTGCAGCCAATAGTTTTTTTGCCATGGCCTCGGTCAGCATCGGCAGTCAGTTATTGTCCGTCAGCAACGCCCGCACGATACTTGCCTACGGAAACAAAAAACAACAAGAAATTTTCGCCAACAAAGAGTTCAGTGGTGAGTGGGCAGGCACCATGTGCTTGTCAGAACCACAAGCCGGCTCCTCCTTATCAGACATTAGCTGCAAAGCCATTCTTGAAGATGCTGACGATGTGCTTGGTGCGCGTTATCGGCTGTTTGGCAACAAGATGTGGATCTCCTCGGGTGAGCACGAACTCACCCCCAATATCGTGCATCTGGTGCTCGCCAAAATACCCCATGCAGATGGCAGCTTGCCCAGCAACACCCGAGGTATCTCGCTGTTTATCGTGACTAAGTACTGCGTCAACAGCGAGGGCCAAAACACCGAACGCAATGACGTCAGTCTTGCCGGTCTCAACCACAAATGCGGTTGGCGTGGCACCACCAATACCCTCTTGAATTTCGGCGAAGGCAAGCACACCCCGCTCGGCAAGGCTGGCGCTGTGGCCTACCTTGTAGGCAAGCCCGGCGAAGGCTTACGGGCCATGTTTCACATGATGAATGAGGCCCGCATCGGGATCGGCATGGCCGCCACCATGCTCGGTATGGCTGGTTTTTATGCCTCCCTGCACTATGCTAAAGAACGAAGACAAGGTCGTCTGCCCGCTATGGACAAACATAGCCAATCAGCCCAAGTGTTGCTCATCGAACATGCTGACATCAAGCGCATGCTGCTGGCACAAAAGGCTTATTGTGAAGGCAGTTTGGCGCTGTGTTTGTACGCGGCCAAGCTGGTGGACAGCGAGAGCCCACGCGACAAACTTCTGCTTGAACTCTTAATCCCCATTGTCAAAAGCTACCCCAGTGAGTTTTGTCTGGAGGCGAACAGCTTGGCCATACAAATTCATGGGGGCTACGGTTATACGCGTGACTTTCCGGTGGAACAATACTGGCGTGACAACCGCCTAAACATGATTCATGAGGGCACGCACGGCATTCAGGCGCTCGATCTTCTTGGTCGCAAGATTGGTCTGCACAATGGTGATGCCCTGCGTGCGCTCGGAGAAGAAATCGCCAGCAGCATCCGCTACGCCAATAAACAAACTGGGCTCAAACCTTATGCTCGCGAACTAGACGAGGCATGGGCAAAAATTGTTGCAGTCAGCTTGAAAGTGCAGCAGATGAATGACCCGCAACGTGCTCTCGCAAACGCCACACCGTTCATGCAAGCGTTTGGCACGGTCGTCATCGCCTGGATATGGCTGCAATTGGCGGCACACGGCAACGACGCTGGCCGCACCGCGGCTTTTCATTATTTTTACCGCTACGAGCTGTACAAAATTTACGCCTGGTTGCCACCTGTCGAAATGGCAGACCCCACCTGTCTAAACACCACAGCCGATATTTTCTGATGCTGAAATTTGCCGCCAATCTCTCCTTCATGTATCAGGAATATCCTCTGCTACAGCGCTTTGCCGCTGCCAAGGCCGATGGATTTGCCGGGGTAGAGTATTTTTTTCCCTACCAGGAAAACCTGAATGCCATTGCCACTGAGCTGCAACGACTGGCGCTGCCTCTGGTGCTGTTCAACTCCTATCCGGGTGATTTTTCCAAAGGTGAACGCGGCATAGGCTGCCTGCCGGACAGAAGCGGCGAATTCCTCGCCCGCATGCAAGAAGCCTATGCCGTTGCCGCACAATTAAATTGCCCACGC
>JBDKJU010000081.1:0-2746 GCA_039796435.1 Pseudomonadota bacterium
TGAACGAGTGGATGATGACAACATTGCCACGTTTTTCTCCATTACCGAGCGTGTAGCAAGGCACCCCCCATTTGCATTCTTCAGTCAACCCCGCATCCAGTACCAAACCCCGCAAAGCAGCCAGCTCGGCCGCCCAGGTGTTGACCTTGCAAGCTGGCGTACCGCCCTTGGCGCAGCGGCCACAGCCGGTGGTGAAATAGGTGTCTGCGTATTGGTTCATTTAATCATCAATCTTAACCAGCTTCATCCGCCCAGTAGCTCCTGTTTTGATACTCACCGCAGCCTTCGCACACCCCATCTGCACGGCAACCAAACCAATCAACTCAAGGTTGGCCTTGCCATCCACTGGCGGCGATTTGATGGTTGCCACCCAAGTTCCATCCTCCGACTGCGCCAAGCTGCTTTGCTTAGCGTTGGGTTTGACTTTGATTTGTAGGATGGTGGGCAAGACTACAGGTAAAAATAACGTGGAAAATACCGCATTTAAGCCGCTCGTGCAGACAATCCCGCATGCAAGCTCAAACCAAGCGCTTTGGTCACTTTCATAATGGTCGCAAACTCTGGGTTGCCATCGGCAGACAGTGAGCGATAAAGCCCCTCACGGCTCAAGCCGGTGTCTTTGGCGAGTTGAACCATGCCGCGCGCACGTGCTATCGCCCCAAGTGCATGCTGCACCAAAGCGGGATCGCCTTCTTGCAAGCAGGCTTCAAAATACTGTTCCATGTCTTCTTGTGTTTGAAGGTAATCTGCCGAGTCAAACGGTTTAATGCCTAGTTTTTCACGTGCGTTTGTATTCATAAAACTATCCTTTCAATTCTTGCGGGCTGGAACATCGGCATCAGCCTGCAACTGCTTTGCCATCACCTTTGCATCCGCGATATCGCGGTCTTGGCTATCTTTGTCGCCACCGCAAAGTGCCACCACAATCACCGCGCCGTCTTGCCAACAATAGACTCTGTAGCCTGGGCTAATGTGAATTCGTAACTCAGTGACAGCATCGCCTACAGACTTGCAATCACCCCAATGCCCCAGCGCCAACATATCCAGCCGAGCCAAAATGCGCCGTCTGCCTATGGTGTCTTTGAGCGACTTTAGCCAGTCGTCAAATCGGGTAGTACGCTCGATTTTGTACATGGTTAATTGTAGCTCATGGATTACACATGTCAATGAGACAGGGTAGTTGCAGGCGTGAGATGACTACCTCGCCCATTGGGAATCCCTTTACGTTGAAAGGGAGTCAAAGCGTAAGTCAGTTTATTGCTATTAAATTTATAGCTATTTAGGCAATAAATACAAAGGCTAGAGGAATATTTATGGGCGGTAGAGCCGCTGTTATTCCCGCGCAGGCGGGAATCCATCGCAGCAAAAGTAGATTCTCGCCTTCGTGGGAATGACGGGGACGCTGGCTCGCATTCTGAGCGTGGGTTGTGAAATGCGGGAAATATGAGGTAAGTTTGTCTGTAGCTGGCGTATTTGTTGCCTAAGGTGCTATAAGTTCTGTTATATCTATGCACTCATGATGAGTTAGAAGTTGTGCATTAATAGTTAGAACGCAACCATTTTGATACTTGTTTTTTACGACTAGAGCTTTTGCAATTTTGACAGGAACCTCAAGTGCTTTTGCAATTTTACCTTCGCGATTAAACAATATCGCAAAAGCTCTTTCAGGTCTTCTTTTTTGTGTACATTTGTCATTAATAATTCAAATTAAATAGCATCTCAGACAATAAATACGTCGGCTACAGCCATATTTGACATTATTTTCGAGGTTTTGCAGTCTTAAACGGCTTGGACCCATTATCCCGAGGTGGCAGGCCAGTGTGCTGCGTCAACATCCGCCCCAGCTTGGCCTGCACATTCAGCGCCGCCGAAGTCCCAGAAGATGATGTTGAATTCTTTTTGCGGGCACTTGTGTAGTTAGTGCTGCCAGTACTGTTCAGCGGCTGAAAGGTGGGGATGAGGTGGTGTTTGCCGTTGCCTATGAGGTCGGCTCGGCCCATGGCTTTGAGGGCTTCGCGCAGCAGTGGCCAGTTGTTGGCGTCGTGGTAGCGTAGGAAGGCTTTGTGCAGGCGGCGGCGTTTGTCGCCGCGTACGATGTCTACTGTTTCACTGTCGCGCGTGATTTTGCGCAGGGGGTTTTTGTTGGTGTGGTACATCGCAGTGGCGGTGGCCATGGGCGATGGGTAGAAGGTTTGCACTTGGTCGGCGCGGAAACCGTTCTTTTTTAACCAAATGGCTAAATTCATCATGTCCTCGTCACTCGTGCCGGGGTGGGCGGCGATGAAGTAGGGGATGAGGTACTGCTTTTTACCCGCTTCGGCACTGTATTTTTCAAACAAAGTTTTGAACTTGTCGTAGCTGCCAATGCCGGGCTTCATCATTTTGGTGAGCGGGCCTTGCTCGGTATGCTCGGGCGCGATTTTCAGGTAGCCGCCCACGTGGTGGGAGACCAACTCTTTGACGTACTCGGGGCTTTTCACGGCCAAGTCGTAGCGTAAGCCTGAGCCAATCAAGATTTTTTTGATGCCTTTAAGCGCGCGGGCGCGGCGGTAGATTTTGATGAGCGGGTCGTGGTTGGTGGTCAAGTTTTGGCAAATACCGGGGTAGACGCAGCTGGGCTTGCGACAGGCGGCTTCAATTTCGGGGCTGCGGCAGCCCAAGCGGTACATATTGGCCGTGGGGCCGCCCAGGTCTGAAATGGTGCCGGTAAAGCCTTTGACCTTGTCGCGTATGTCTTCCACTTCTT
>JBDKJU010000082.1:0-4225 GCA_039796435.1 Pseudomonadota bacterium
AAGCACGCTGTTGCGCCTGCAGATAAAACTTCTGTATGGCCCGCCCGGCCTTGTCTTCGTTTTCACCCGAAATCACAAAGTAAGCCGCGCGCCGCAAAATACGCACATCCAGGGCAGTCTCAATCTGACGCAAATTATCATCGAGTGGTCCACACAGATTGGTGAGGGCCTTGTTGTTGATGGGGGTGAGTTCGAATTCCATTATGCCGCAATATTGACCCAAGTAAGTGGCAGGGCACGGGCCAGATCAGATGGTTTGATGCTGACCAAAAACCCTCGTTTGCCGCCATTGATGTAGATGCATGGACACTGCTGTATGCTTTCCTGCGCATACACTGGCAATGTCTTTTTGGTGCCGAAGGGTGAAGTGCCACCCAACAGATAACCTGTGTGTTTGTTGGCGCTCTCTGGGCTGCAGGGGGTGATGCTTTTGACCCCCAAATGACGTGCCAAATTTTTGGTCGAAACCTCATGCGTGCCGTGCATGAGTGCAATCAGAGGTTTTTTGTGCTCATCTTCAAGCACAATGGTTTTAATCACGGCATGCTCATCCACTCCCAAAGCGGCAGCAGACACGGCCGTGCCGCCTTTATCGACATAGTCATAAAGGTGGGGGCCAAAAGTGATTTGAGCGGCGCGCAAAGCCCGCACTGCCGTCGTGATGGGGTAGTCCATCGACTAGACAAACTCCCGACAATTGTCTTTCATTTGCTTGATGGTGGCCGCATAGTCTTTGCTGTTGAACACTGCCGAGCCCGCCACACAGACATCAGCACCGGCTCTGGCAATCTCGGCGATATTATCGGCCTTGACTCCGCCATCAACTTCCAGCATGATGTCGCGGCCGCTGTGTTGTATGCGTTCGCGCACCAGCTTGATCTTGTCCAAGGCGGAGGGAATAAAGCTCTGCCCGCCGAACCCTGGGTTCACTGACATGATGAGAATCAAATCGACCTTGTCCATCACATGATCAAGATAATGCAAGGGCGTGGCCGGGTTGAACACCAAGCCCGCCAAGCAACCATGTTCTTTAATCAGACTAATGCTGCGGTCAATGTGCTCACTGGCCTCTGGGTGAAAGCTCACAATGCGTGCCCCGGCTTTGGCAAAGGCAGTGGCCAGTGCGTCAACCGGTTTGACCATCAAATGCACGTCTATCGGGGTGCTGCCCACATGCGGCAGCAAGGCACTGCAGATCATGGGGCCAAAGGTCAGATTGGGCACGTAATGATTGTCCATCACATCAAAATGGATGAGGTCAGCCCCTGCAGCAATCACATTGCGCACCTCTTCGCCAAGGCGGGCAAAGTCGGCAGATAAAATGGACGGCGCAATTTTCATAGCGGAATATTCATGATAGAAGTGTCGTGCCAGTCATTTTACTTAGCCCAACACAGTCAGCCCGAGGCCAAGCGTTACCTCTTCGCCTACGAGATCGTGATACGCAACCAGGGCAATGAGCGTGTGCAGTTGTTGTCACGCCACTGGATCATCACCGATTCCCATCACCAGGTGGAAGAGGTACGTGGCGATGGCGTGATCGGGCAGCAACCGATTATCTTGCCGGGCGAAGAGTTTCGCTACAGCAGCGGCTGCCCGCTCTCCACCCCCGTGGGCACCATGCGTGGCACTTACACCATGCAAAAACAAGACGGCAGTCTGCTGCAGGTGCCCATCCCCGAGTTTGTGCTGTCTATTCCTCGCACGCTTCATTGATCTTTGTCTGTGCCCTTGTTTGGCGCATGGCGCTCACGGTCTTTTTTCACTGCAGGCCACACCAGATACCAAAAAATGAAAATCAACAATGCGCCTGCCACGATGGCCTCTAAAGCAACTATCCACATAATTCTCTCGTTTGTCTTCGTCTGGTTCTATGGTGCGCATCTTAGCGCAAATACCCCCGAGCTCTATCGCGCCCTTGCTCACTCATGCCAGACTCAAAAAAACAGCCCCATGTGCGCCGATTTTGCGCAGCAGACCACTGAAACATTCCCCGCCTGGCTGGCCAGTAAATTCGATAGACAGGCCATCTCCACCCCCGCCTTCATCACCGGCTATTACCAACCCATTGTCCCGGGCAGCACCACAAAAACTGCCCGCTTCAGCGCGCCTTTGTATTTGTTGCCTGCAAACCCAGCCCACAGCCGTGCCGCTTTGCGGCAAGCACGTCATGGGGACAAGGCACTACCGGTGCTGGCTTATGTAGAGGACGAAGTCGAGGCTTTTTTTATTGGCATTCAGGGCAGCGCCCTCTTAGACACAGAACGCGGTCAACTCAGCGTCACCTATGCCGGACACAATGGTCAAGCCTACCACGCCATTGGCAAAACCTTGGTGCAACGTGGCGCGCTCACCCCGGATGCGCTCAGCATGGAGAGCATCAAAAGCTGGCTGCGCGCCCACCCCGAGTCACAAGCAGAGGTGCTCGACAGCAACCCAAGAGTGATTTACTTCAAAGCAGCCAAGCCAGCCAAACACCCCCAAGCGCTAGGAGCGCAAGGGCTGCCCCTCACGCCCGGGCACAGTGTGGCGGTAGACCCCAGCCAGCACGCTTATGGCAGCTTACTGTATCTGGAAGCAGATGGTCTGCCGCAGTACTTGATCGCGCAAGACACCGGCGCCGCCATTAAGGGCGAGGCCAGGCTTGATCTGTTTACTGGCAGCGGAGAAGCCGCTGGCAAGGCTGCGGGCTCACTTAAACGCGCAGGCAAGCTCTGGCGTTTGCACTACCGGCCTTAATCAGCACCGCCATTTAGGGGTGCAAGGACTGCAGCCAATCTACCACCACCTGCTGCTGGTCCGCATCAAAAAAACACGGCGCATGCCCCACCCCTGCTATTTCCACTGACTGTGCCTGCGCCTGCACCTGCTTCATTTTGTCCACCGTGTCGCGCGACAACAAATCCGACTCTGCCCCGCGCACAATCAAAGTGGGGCAAGCAATGCCTTGCCACAAGGGCCATAGGTCCACGCCGCCCGTAGGCGTGCTGCGAAAGGGCACGGCAAGGCCGGGGTCGTAGTGCAAGCGCACCCCCGCCTCATTGGCCACCGAGCTGATTTCCGCCAAATATCGCCACTCGGCATCGTTCTTCAAACCAAAGGCCGCAGCCACCATGCGCAAATAGGCTTCACACTCATCCAAGGAGGTGAACTGCATTTTGCTGCCCACATAAGTTTGCAGACGCTTGATTGATGCGGGCTCGATGGTGGGCCCAATATCGTTGATAAGAAAAGCGCGCATTTTGGTTTTTAAGGCGGCGTGCATGACCATGCCCAACAGCCCACCCATGGAGGTGCCTATCCACACATGCCTAGGCTCGCCCAAGTGCTTAAACCACGCCAATAACACGGCTACATAAGTGGGGAAAACATAATCGTTTTTATCTGCAAGCCAGGCACTGCCCCCCCGCCCCGGCATGTCGATGCTGTGCACGCAGTACTTCTCGCTCAAACGCTCTGCCAGAGGCTTAAAATCAAGGCGGTTGCGGGTGAGGCCATGCACGCACAGAACCACGGGCAAATGCGGTTCGCCCCAGCGCGTGGCCAACACCTCGGTCTCACCAGCCTCACCTCTGGCAATGCTGACCTTGAATCGATAATCTGTAAACGGAATGTGCATGTGGAAAATCCTCCTCTTATCGCTTAGTTTAAGCACCCTGCTCTTCCCGCTGTATGCGCAGACCTACCAGGAACAAATCAACGCTTGGCGCAGTCGCGCTGATGCCAGTTTGCGGCGCGACAACGGCTGGCTGACGCTCGCTGGGCGTTGGCCACTGCGTTTGCCCAGCACCACCGTGGGCACCGCAGCTGACAACCACCTTGTTTTTCCACAAGACGTGGGGCCCGCCCAACTCGGTCGCATCGACATCATTGGCAAAGAGGTGTTCGTGCAACTGAGCGACGGTCTGCAAATTCACCACGGGCAGCGCACTGCCTCTGGCCGCGTGCAACTGTCCACGAATGTCAAGCAACAGGAATGGTGGCAATTAAGCGATGCCAGTGGCGCACGTCAAAGACTGGCATTCACTGTGTTTGAACACCCGGTGAGCAAGGCTTTTATCTTGCGCATCGCCGATCAAGAAAATATCCTGCGCAAAAATTTCACCGGTCGCCAGTGGTTTGCCATTGATGAAAAAATGAAAGTGGCCGCCCGCTTTTATCCCGCCAGCCAGCACGAGCGTGTGGGTATAGTGAATGTCTTGGGCGAAATAGCACAAGAAAAAAT
>JBDKJU010000083.1:0-9237 GCA_039796435.1 Pseudomonadota bacterium
TATACGATGGTAAAGCACATTATCTGAACTGACTTAGCCTGAACTTACAATGGCGCAATGTCAGTCCCTCTCATAGAAACCCGACTCAGCAGCGAAAAAATCTTAAGCGGCCACTTCCTGCAGGTGTACCGCGACACGGTGGTACTGCCTGACAACACCACCGCCACCCGCGAATATATCGATCACCCAGGCGCAGTGATGATACTGCCCGTCTTGTCTGATGGTCGTTTGCTGATGGAGCGCCAGTTCCGCTACCCAATTGGACGGGTGATGTGGGAGTTTCCGGCAGGCAAAATCGACCCCCACGAACAACAAGACCCGCTGGCGACCGCCAAGCGTGAGCTGGCCGAAGAGACCGGTTACACCGCCAGCTACTGGCAGCACTTTCACACCCATCACCCCTTAATTGCCTACGCCAATGAACGCATAGAGTGCTACTTGGCCACTGGCCTCACTGCTGGCGCCGCACATCCGGACGCCGGTGAGTTTCTTGAGGTGCTCTGCGTGCCACCCGCCGAGTGTGAAGCTGCTATTCTCGACGGCCGCATCACCGATGGCAAGACCTGTGCTACCTACTTCATCGCCAAGGCCAAGGGGCTGCTATGAAATCCCTGTGCGCAGTCCTGTTCGCTTGTCTGCTGTGTGGGTGTGCGGCTTTTAACTACACCGAAAAAGATGCCCCTCTAGCCCTCACGCAAGTGCCACAACGCCACCCCAAGCCCAAAATCGCCGTGGTGCTGGGCAGCGGTGGGCCGCGCGGCTATGCCCATATTGGTGTGATGCGGGTGCTGGAGGACGCCGGTATTTATCCTGACCTCATTGTTGGCTCCAGCGTCGGCGCCCTGCTGGGCACCTTCTGGGCCAGTGGCATGAGCGCCAAAGACATTGAAGCCAAAGCCTTGGCGGGTGGCCCCACCACTTTGTTTGACTTTAACCCCTTTGCCGACCGCGGGGTGATCGTCGGACAGCGTCTGCAAGATTATGTGGCTACCGAGCTCAAGCATCCACAACTAGAACAGCTCAGGCGCCCACTGGTGGTGGTGGCCACAGAGCGTCAAAATAAAGAACCCCGCTACTTCATCACCGGCAACGCCGCCGTGGCAGTGCGTGCCTCCAGTGCCATTCCGCGCATTTTTTCACCCGTGGGCATCAATGGCGTGGAATACGAAGATGGAGATGAATCGCTGCCGGTGGCTGTGCAAGCCGCGCGTGACGCAGGAGCTGACTTCATCATCGCTGTCGATGTGGCTGCCCACCCCGCCGCCACCCCTGCCACTGCGCCGCCCGGCTGGACCGCACGTGACCGCACCCGACGTCAACGCATTGACCCAGAAGTGGCCAAGGCTGATTTTCTCATCCACCCCGATATGGGGTATTACGCCCGCCCCACGCAGGACTATTTTGTCTTTGCCTTGCAAACAGGCTATGAAACTGCACGTCGCCTGCTGCCTGCGCTGCAAGCAAAATTGGCACATAAGTAAACCGTCTAGACAGACATACTGCGCGAGGGACATCCCGGCCTACTGCCAAGTCAGCATCTCGCCAGCAATTAGCCCAAGCTAAGCGACAGTCTTTTTCACCGGGCGCTTCCACTTCACCGATTTTTGTTCTGCACGGGTAATGGTCAACATATCCGCTGGCGCGTCTTTGCTTAACGTTGTGCCTGCGGCTAAGGTAGCGCCGCGACCAACGCGCACCGGCGCAATGAGCTGGGTGTCGCTGCCAATAAAAGCCTCATCCTCGATCACGGTGTGGTGCTTGTTCACCCCATCGTAATTGCAGGTGATGGTGCCGGCACCCACGTTCACCCGCGCCCCTATGGTGGCATCACCGATATAAGTGAGGTGATTGGCCTTGCTGTTTTCCCCTAATTCAGCATTTTTTACTTCGGTGAAATTGCCAATGTGCACACCAGAGGCAAGCTTCGCTCCTGGACGCAGGCGAGCAAAGGGGCCAATTTTGTTATCAGCACCAATTCGCGCGCCATCCAGATGCGAGAAGGCCTCAATCACCGTGCCCTCACCCACTTGCACGTTTTTCAGCAGGCAGTGCGGCCCGATTTTCACCCCACGAGCCAAGTGCACCTCGCCCTCGAACACCGAGCCCACATCAATGCGCACCTCGCTCTCGGCAGTGAGTGTGCCGCGTATGTCGATGCGTGATCTGTCGATGATATGCACGCCCTGACGCATGAGTTCGGTCGCTAAACGCACTTGATATTCACGCTCACGCGCCTCCAAATCGACGCGATCATTGACCCCTTCCCACTCTTTATTTTGTGGCGGCAAGGGCTGAGGTGTCACTACGCTCAAGCCATCGGCCACCGCCAATGCCACCAGATCGGTCAAATAATATTCACCGTTTTTGTTGTTGTTTTGCAAACGTGGTAAAGCAGTCTTCATCCAGGCAGTGGGCAGCGCCATAAACCCCGTGTTCACCTCATCTATCAGTCTTTGCTCGGGGCTGGCATCTTTAAATTCAACAATAGCCCTTACCTGACCTGCTTGTCTCACGATGCGGCCATAGGCCATAGGGTCTGCCGCCCGCGCCGTCAACAAAGCCAGGGTGTTGGCATTGGCCAGAGCGGCAAGCTGCTTTAAGGTCTCGGTCTGAATCAAGGGCACATCCCCGTACATCACCAAACTGACCGCGCTGTCAGCACACAAAGGCACTGCCTGCATCACCGCGTGACCCGTGCCCAGCTGCTCGGCCTGCAACACAGTCCGGTAGGTGCCGGCAGTGAAGCTCGCCTGCACCTCGGCGGCGCCGTGCCCCAGTACCACTATCGGCGGCTGCGCTGATAATTTTCCTGCGCTTTCTAAGACATGCGACAGCATCGACCGCCCGGCCACGGGATGCAAGACTTTGGGCAATGCAGACTTCATACGGGTGCCTTTACCGGCGGCGAGAATGATAATATTCATGTTTAGAACATTCACACTGGAGACGAAATGAAACTTCGCATTATCGCAGGCTTGCTGTGCCTGCTGGGCTTTAACCTGTACGCACAAGACAGCTGCAAACACCGTGGCGAACTCGACAAAATGTATTGTGACGAAAACAAGGACATGGTGGCCGACAGCCCCAAAGACCCGAAAAAGTGGAAAGACCCCAGCACCTTGGTGTTCACCTACACCCCCATTGAAGACCCTGCTGTGTACGAAAATATTTTCAAAGATTTTTTGTCGCATCTAGGCAAATGCACCAGCAAAAAAGTAGTGTTCTATCAGGTGCAGTCCAACTCCGCCGAAATCGAGGCCATGCGCTCCGGACGTTTGCATGTGGGTGGATTTTCCACTGGCCCCACCGCCTTTGCCGTCAACTTAGCCGGGGCAGTGCCTTTTGCCATCAAGGGCAACGGCACGGAATACCAAGGTTATAACCTGCTCATGTTGGTCAGAGCCAACTCGCCTTACCAAAAGCTCAGCGATCTGAAAGGCAAAAAAATTGCCCACACCTCGCCCAGTTCCAACTCGGGCCACCTGGCCCCCTTGGCCTTGTTTCCAGCAGAGGGGCTGAATCCCAAGTCTGACTACACCCCTGTATTTTCCGGCAAACACGACCAGTCCATCATTGGCGTGGGCAAGGGTGATTACGATGCCGCACCAGTGGCTGGTGATGTGTACGCCCGCATGGTGCGACGCGGCGCCGTCAAAGAATCAGACTACCGCATCATTTATCGCTCCAAGAAATTCCCCACCTCAAGCTTTGCCTATGCCCACGACCTGCACCCCAAATTGGTAGAAAAACTGCTCACCTGTTTTTATGACTACCGCTTTACCGGTGAAATGGCCAAGGCATTTGAAGGCGCAGACCGTTTCTTTCCGGTGAATTACCAAACCACTTGGGAAGTGGTGCGGCAAGTCGCCACGGCCAGCGGCGAAAGCTTTGGCCGGGCTGCCTATGAAAAAGAAACGGCACGCGAAGCAGCGGCTAAAAAATAAACTTGCTGTCAAGTACTACGAACATGGGCGCGCTGTACTGTGCGCCTATGTCGCTTTGTTCACGCTTAACTTGCTTGAGCACGTTCAAGCATTTTTTTCAACCACAAAAAATCCTCGACAGCACTGCCATGTCTGTGCATAATCCACTCGGCTGTCGCCTTGGCACTCGGGTCAGGCAGATCAATCGTCGTGTCTGCCGGCAGCACTAACTGCCTGCTGCCTTCAATCTGTGTTGATCGCACCAAGGGAGGCACAGGCTCACCCTCGGCCCCGCGAAACACCAAATGCATTGCTGGATACCTTGCGTAGTAAGCCAGCATTGCTTCTTGATACTCGCCATGCGTGATGGGCACAAATTGCCACACATCCGCACCTGCGATTGGGGTGAGCATTTTGACCACCGTATGCACAGAGGAACGCAAACCTATTTCCAAACGCGTGGACAAAGCCGCATCCAGCACCGGGGACAACACATCAATGGGTATAAATGCCAAACCTTGAGAAGCAAGTAAGGCAAAAGCATGGCCGCGACTTTGGGCGATGATTTCTTGCTCGGCGATGTCTTCATACGCTGAGACCACTTCATACGTGGTGACCCGCCCGGGAAAGTGGCGCACACCGTGCATGAGCACAGCAAAACCTTGGGCCTGTAAGGCATGCGCAAAATGCAAGGCCAAGGCCGGTAATTTGCGTGCCCCGTTGTAACAGGGCAGCAGCGCCACGGGACGATCAAGTGCTGGCAAAGGGGAGAGGGTTTCTTGCGCGGCCAAATAAAACCCGCGCAGCTCCTCCACTGTTTCGCTTTTGATGCGCAAGGCCATCAGCGTCGCGCCCAGTTGCAAAGGGCTCAAGTCGCCAGACAGCATCAGCCGCATCAACTGCTGCGCTTCTTCCACGCTAAGACAGGCCTCGCCGCTAGGGCGACGCGCACCACGCGACAGCTGCTTGATGAGCGTGAGTTTGCTTGCGTCTATCGAATCACCTGCTTGCTGGCATCTATGTCCCAAAACCACCAGGGATTGTCCAGAAATGGCATTTTTTTGTAGCCCTGCACCCAAGGCTGCAGCAGTGTGTTTTGGTAGCGGTAAATGCCCTTTTCCCACACGCCGTAGACGCTCATGATGTCATTCATTTTGCGAAACAAATGCGTACGCTCAGGAGACTGTTGCATGCTCATGGCCTGATCAAAAGCCTCGTCAAATTCTTTATTTTTAAAGCGGGAATAATTCGATTGTCCTATACGACCGCTGTACAAGAGGCCGGCAAACGTGCCCCCATCGGGCAGCGCTGAGATCCAACCCACGCCCCACATTTGTAGCCTGCCGGCCTTGCCTTCTTTTAGTAGGTCTGGCCACTTGGCTTTATTGAACTGGATTTTGATGCCAATGGCGTCCATGCTTTTTTTCCAGATTTCGTCTTCCTGGCGATCGAGCTCGCGGGTCGCAGAAGACTTGGTGATCACCAAAGGTGTGCCGTCAGGGTTTTCGCGATAACCATCGCCGTCACGGTCCTTGTACCCATAACGGTCCAGCAAGGCACGCGCCACCGCCGGTTCAGGCATGCCCCCCTTGGGGGCACTGGGGTCATGACCGGTGTTGGGCGGGGGAATGAACTGACCAGCCGCCTCGGCATGGCCCTTGAACACCACCTTGATGTAGTCCTGATTATTAAAGGCCATGATCATGGCGCGGCGCAAAGCGATCCTCTCATTGGTGTAGCCACCAAGCACGGGGTCGTCCATGTTGAAGTAGGTGTACGACAGCGCTGGCTGCAAACCACGAACCCATTTCACTTGTTGCTCGGCCAACTCACGAATGAGTCGCCCGCCTTGTATGACCCCATCGACCAGATCCACCGGCACTGCGCCCAGCACATCAAGACTCTGCCCCTTGAACGCCAGCAAACGTGGGTTTGATTCTTCGATCACATTGACGATCACACGGCCAATCGCTGGCAATTTTTTACCCCTCATCTCCTCAATCACGGCCTGATCCGAAGGGTCATCAGACTGTGTGGGAAAAGTGATGCCACGATAATAAGGGTTGGCCTCCAACACCATTTTGCTGGCACGTTTCCACTCTTTCAAGTAGTACGGCCCAGTGCCCACGGGGTTTTGTTCCAGCTTGTTGCTGGGGTCTTTGTATTTTTCATACACCTCGCGCGCAATCGGCGTAAAGGTGTTAAAGGCCAGTTGCTCGATCAGGGTAGGACGAGGCAAACGGGTTTTGATTTGAATGGTGTAGCGGTCAAGGGCACGCAGGCCTTCAATGGTTTTATTAAAGTCTATGCCCTTGCTTTTGGCGTGCTCATAGAACTCCTGCGCGCCTAGGATTTCAAACTCCGACCACTCTGATTGACGCGGTGAAATGATTTTCGGGTCCCACACGCGCTTGATGCCAAATATATAGTCCTCAGCCACCAGCTCGCGTTTCTTGCCCCCGAAAGCTGGGTCATCTTTGAAAAAAATGCCGGGCTTGATCTTAACGGTCACTGTGCGCCCACCATCGCTGAACACTGGCATGGCCTCCGCTGTATTAGGCACAAACTTCACCGGTCTTGCCAAATAGTCATAGCGCAAAGGGGGTTCAAAAATGGCGCGCATGATGTCGGCTGAGTACAGGTCAGAGTTGGCCTGCGGGTCAAAACCGGACTCTGCCGTTGGAAACACCACGCGCAAGGTTTTGTTCATGTCCGCAGCCTGTGTTGCCACGGCCAAGCTAGAGGTGGCCAGCAGCGTGGCCAGCATACATCGCATGTTCATTTTTTGTATATTCATTTTTTAACAGTATTCGCTTGCACGTCAATGATGATTTGCTCCGCCACCCGCTCCATGACGGCAAGGTAGCCTTCTCGTACGGTTTTTTCTGAATTCGCCAGTTCTTCGAGTCGGTAGAAACTCATGCTCTTAGGCAAGGTAAAGCGCCGTGGATCAGCGTGCGCCTCTTTGTGGTCGGCCCAGTAGTCATACTGCCCCAAGTAGCCACCACTCATGCTGTCGTACAGAGTCACGCTCACCCCCAACATGGGTCTAAAACCGAAGTGAAAACTGTGGTCGTATGAAAATTCATGCACCCGCACATCCATCACGGTGTCGGCTTGGCTGCTGACCTCTCTTAGCAAAGCAAAGTTGCCCTCTGCACGCGCCCGTGCAGCCAAAGGCAGATTTGTCACTGGCAGCACGGGCACTGTCAGCTTCATCATGCGCTTATTGAGAGCCTGGGTCAGGGCCAGAGCCGGATCCAGAGCCACCCGATCCATGAGTGCCTCAGCGTGCACACGGGCATTTTGCTTATTCGCTTCGATGGCATACAGCAGCAGTCCCGTCGCCCCCCCCGCGCCCATCACTCCATAAGAACGGCCATTGCCGAGTCTGACCGCCCCACGGCCATGCAAACCAGGCAAATAAACCCTAGGACCGCTCATCACGGCATAAGGATAAGGAAAAAAGTGGTAAGGGTAGACCACGGCTGTCGGGGCAGCTGCGTTTGCTGCGGTTGCTGTGGCAGAGCCCGCCTCAGTGGAATTGACGCCCGCCTCAGCTTGCGGTGCACGGCGAAATTGTTCCAGTGTGTCTACGTGCAACACCGCCAACGAACCGATGGGGCGAATGGCCTGTGGCTGGCGGTTGGCACAGCCCTGAAAAAAGATCAAAACACCGATGAGCAAAAACGGCAGACGCATGGGACACTCTCCTAATCCGGTAGTATAAAACCCACCGATAAAATGCCGGTATGTCTGAACCCTCTGAGATGCCTCACGCTGCTGTTGGCGAGCAAAAAAAAGCCCTGCGTACTGCCCTGCGCCCCGTGCGTCAACACATCGAGCCCCAGATACGCAAGAAAGCCAGCAACCACATAGTGGATACCCTGCTGGCCGCGCAAATAGTGGCGGCGAGCAAGGTAGTGCTAATCTACGCGGCGCTGGAAGAAGAAGTCAATCTGGATGCCTTGATTGCCCCCCTCACCCGTCAGGGCAAGCGAGTGCTGGTGCCGCGCTTTGGTAGGGTACCCGGGCTCATGACCCTGTGGCAGGTCAGACAGCCAAGCGCGCTCATCGACAGCAAAAAAACCTTTGGGGTGCGTCAACCCGATGTCAGCCTCACCCAGCCCGCCGAGCCCAAGGATGTGGACTTGGTGCTGGTGCCTGGTCTTGCCTTTGACCCCAAGGGCCGGCGTCTTGGATTTGGTGGGGGCTACTACGATCGGCTGTTGCCCAAATGCGCCCCGCACTGCCAAAGACTGGGCATCGCCTTTGCTGCCCAACTGTGTGAGGAACTGCCCAGCGAAGCACATGATGTGCCCATGCACGCCGTGCTCACCGAGTCTGTCCGTCACGGCCAGCTTGAGCTGCTGGCATCGATACCTATCCCTGTTTCTGTTCCTGAACCCCACCACGAAGAACCCTCTGTATGAGTGCCCACCTCATTGACGGCAAGGCCGTCGCCCGTGCCTTTCGCCAACAAATTGCCCAGCGTGTGGCTGGGCTTGCTGCCTTGGGCAAGCCTCCCGGGCTGGCCGTCATCATAGTAGGTGACGACCCCGCGTCACAGGTCTATGTCAAAAACAAAGTGGCCGCCTGCGCAGAAGTGGGCATGCACTCGGTGCTAGAGCGTTACCCGGCAGACCTGAGTGAAACAGACCTGCTCGCCCACATCGCCCGTCTCAACCACGATGAGCGAATTCACGGCATCTTGGTGCAGTTGCCGCTGCCCAAACATATCCACGCCGACAAAATACTGGCCGCCATTTCTGCGCACAAAGACGCCGATGGCTTTCATGCCGAGAGTTTGGGCGCACTCATACAAGACAAGCCCGGCTTTGTACCCTGCACCCCTTTGGGCTGCATGCACCTGCTCAAACACGCCGGGGTCGACCCCAAGGGCAAGCATGCCGTGGTGGTGGGGCGCAGCAATATTGTGGGCAAGCCCATGGCCATGCTGCTGGTGAATGCCAGTGCCACGGTCACAGTGTGTCACTCACAGACACAAGACCTCGCCAGCATCACCTGTCAGGCCGACATCTTGATTGCGGCCGTGGGCAAGCCCCACTTCATCACCGCTGACATGGTCAAGCCGGGCGCAGTGGTCATAGACGTGGGCATCAACCGCGGCGCCAATGGCTTGGTGGGCGATGTAGACACCGAGGCAGTGGCGCAAGTGGCCAGCGCCATCACCCCAGTGCCAGGCGGGGTGGGGCCAATGACCATTGCCATGTTGCTTGGCAACACCTTACAGGCATACGAACGGTCTAGTTAAAGAGCAAAGAGCGACCGAGAACCCACAACATCAACTCTT
>JBDKJU010000084.1:0-9676 GCA_039796435.1 Pseudomonadota bacterium
CATTAGAAAGTTTCTACATTCACGCTACCCGCGCAAGTGATAAATTGCGTGACTGGCTGACACAGGCGGCCATACAAGGCCAGAGCCTGCCGCGTGCGCAGTGGCTGATGCCAAGCCCACCCGGGAGCACCGCCGCAGTGTCCGAGATGGTGTGTGCCTGTGTCGGGGTGAGCAAGGACAGCATTGTTCGCCAGATTGCCTCCATGAGCGAACTAGGAAAGAGCGGCGATGCTTTGAATGAGCTAAAAGCCACGCTCAAGTGCGGCACACAATGTGGCTCTTGTGTTCCGGAATTAAAAAAACTGCTTGCCCAGGCAAGTTGACTAGGTGAACCGGGGGCAACTTAGCGCAAGGGACGGCGATGCTGCAGACTGGCCAACACTGCTCCCAGACAGAGGATCAATGCGCCAGTCAGCATGGCCAGATTGAGGTTTAAGCGGTCTGCAATCTCACCCGCCAGTATGGGGCCCAAGGCCTGCCCTAAGGCAAAAATCATGGTGAAATAATTCATGCCCTTGGCCCACAGCGCGGCGGGCAACACGGCTCGACAGTAGGCGGTCACCGAGCCTGGCACCATAAAAAAGGCCCCACCCACCAAGCCCACCGAGAGCGCCAAGACCCACCATGCGCCACTGGTATTGGCCAGCAAAGGTAAGGCGCTGCCAAGGGCGGTGCACAGGCAGGCGGCCAGAAAAGTGTGTCCCGGCCACCAATGCGCCATCGCCTGTCGCCACAACCAACCTGATGCCGTGCAGGCCACGCCCATCAATACCCACAGGGCAATGATGTCGTTGGTGCCAAGGCGCATCTCTTTAAACCAGGCCACCACAAAAGTCATGTAGACAATGTAGCCAAGACCAAAGAGGCAATAAGCCACCGTGAAGGTCTTCATGTGCCGCCAAGGGAGTGGTTCAGCGTGGCTGGCATGTACCGGCAGGGCAGATCGCCATGCCAGAAATACCGGCGAGGCAATCAGCACGCCGCTCGCCAGCCCGAGGATCAACCAAGCTTCCTGCCAGTGAATGCGTCCTGAGAGCAGTGGAAACATCAACAGGCCGGACAGAAATATGCCTACCCCGCCGCCGCTGAAATACAGAGCGATGGCGGTGCCAGCATTGGTCTTGTGCTGATCGTGGCTGTAGTGCGCGGCCACCATGGCGCCCCCACAGGCAAACACCCAGGCCGACCCCACCCCACTTAAAAAACGGTACAGCATCATCAGATACAGATCTTGAGTGAGACCGACGGCCAAGACCGTGATGCCAGTGACCACCAGCCCCAAAGAAAACAGCCGCCCCGCCGCCCAGCGCGTCAGCAGCAGCATGCCGGTGAGTCCGCCCAGCATGTAGCCCAGAGAATTGGCGGTGTTCAACCAGCCTGACAAAGCATAGTCCCAGCCAAGGTCGGCGCGCATCACGGGCAGAATGAGGGCATAGGCAAAACGAGCAAAACCATTACACACGGCCACAGCCAAGGCGAAAATCAGGGCATATCGATAACTCATGCCGGCAGTTTAGTGAATAATATCGCCATGAAATTAAGCCCTCTTCACGATGAGCCACTGGTGATTGGCAGTGGATTTCGCGCGCATGGTCTGCGGGCCAGCACCGAAGCCCTAGACCCCTTGCTGATGATTGATCATTTTTACATGAGTGCCCCGACCTTTGGGCCGCACCCGCATGCGGGCTTCTCGGCGGTGACCTATTTGTTTGCCGACAGCAGCACGGGCGTTCGCAGTCGTGACAGCAGTGGCGATGATTCACTGATTCACCCCGGCGATGCACACTGGATGGTGGCGGGGCGCGGTATGGTGCATGATGAAATGCCGCAGGTATTTGGCAAGGTCGTGCATGGTCTGCAATTGTTTGTCAGGCTGGCAGCAAAAGATCAGTTCTGTGCGCCTCATCCACTCAAAATCAGGCGTGCACAAATGCCGCGCCCTCAGCAAGGACATCACCAAATCACGGTGGCTTGGGGGCAATACGATGACGGGGTGCAGCAAAGCCGCTGCCCGGTGGCAGTGCCCACGCCACATACCCTGTTGGACATCAAACTGGCTGCCGATGCCCCTTTTGTGTACCCATTGCCGCGCGGGCAGCACAACATTTTGTTGCTGATCGAAGGTGCGGCAGAGGTCAATGGCCACGCCATGCAAGCCCCGCAGGCCTGCACAGCCGAGGGCGACAGTCTGGAGCTGCGCACCACAACGGCAGCGCAGGTGGTGTTGCTTATGGGCATGCCATTGCGTGAACCAGTATTTCAGCACGGGCCTTTTGCCCTCGGCACGCGTGCGCAAGTGGTGCAGGCCATACACGATTATCAGGCCGGCAAAATGGGCCACCTTGAATCCATCCATACGGAAGCGAGCAAATGAATCAACAGCACATGAACAAATTAGGCACACGCGAGTTATTGGCGTTTTTTATTTTCCTGTGCGCCTCATGCTCGTCGATGGTCTGGGCACAAAAACCGATCAGTCTCGTGGTGCCTTACCCAGCCGGTGGCCCTCTTGATGCCGCTGCCCGCAGCTTGGCCGCCAAACTGTCCTTGGATGCACCGGTGGTGGTGGAAAACAAAGCAGGTGCAGGTGGGAATATTGGCGCCGCTTATGTGTCCAGGTCGCTTGCCGATGGGCGCACTTTGTTGATTGGTGCGGTGGCCACCCACGCCATCAACCCACATTTGTTTAAAGACATGCCCTACGATGCCTTGCGTGACTTTACGCCAATCACCTTGTTGGCGCAGGTGCCCAATGTCTTGGTCATGAGTGCGGAGAAGGCCAGGCAGCAGAAGATACAAAACGCCAAAGATTTTTTAGATGCTTATCGCAAGTCGCAAGGTCGTTGGAATTTTGCTTCGGGTGGCAATGGCAGCGCGGGACATTTGGCAGGTGCGCTCTTGCAACAAAGCACGGGCGTGGCGGTCACCCACATTCCCTACGCGGGCGCGGCACCGGCTCTGCAGAGTCTGTTGGCGGGCACCACTGATTTCATGTTTGATAATCTCGCCTCGGCCAGCACGCAGTTGAAAGCCGGCAAAATTATTGCTCTGGCAGTGACCAGCCCTGAACGCTCTGCCTACTTGCCCGAGGTTCCGACCGTGGTGGAGTTGGGTTTGCCCAAGCTCACCGTGCACACCTGGTTTGGGGTGTTTGCCCCCGCCGGTTTTAAGGAGACTGAAAAATGGCATCAGGCCAACTTGCTTGCTCTTGAACAACCCGAGGTCAAGGAAAAGTTTGCCGCTTTGCAACTGTATGTGCCTAAGTACGGCCCGCTGGAATTCAAGGCATTTATTGAAAAAGAACATAAGTTTTATGCCGATCTTATTAAATCTAGCGCCATTAAACTGGAGTAAACATGCCACAAATTTCTGAGCGTGCCCAGGCGATCAGCCCTTTTTATGTGATGGAAGTGGCCAAGGCGGCATTTGCCAAACAGGCCAAGGGCGACAGCGTGATTCACCTAGAGATAGGTGAACCTGATTTTCCCACCCCCTTGCCAGTGATCGCCAGCGCACAGGCATATTTGGCAAAAGGCGAGATTTACTACACCCAGGCCACTGGCACGGCGCCACTGCGTGCCGCCATTGCTGCGGATTATCTGTCACGTTATGGGGTGCACATAGACCCCGAGCGTGTGGTGGTCACTGCCGGCGCTTCTGCGGCGCTGTTGTTGGCCTGTGCCCTGACTTTGGATGTCGGCGACGAGGTCTTGGTCACTGATCCAAGCTATCCCTGCAACAGGCAATTCATCCAAAGCATGAATGCGCGGGCGGTGGCAGTGGCCACTGGCCCAGAAGAAAATTTTCAATTCACCGCCCACAGCATAGAGGCGCACTGGTCGTCGCGCACCAAGGCCGCCCTAGTGGCCACCCCCTCTAACCCCACGGGCACTTCGGTCGCGGCGGATGAGCTGGCTCGCATAGTGCGCACGGTAAAGGCCAGAGATGGTTTCTTACTCGTAGACGAAATTTATGAGGGCCTGTCGTATGGGCGCAGCAGCAAAACGGTGTTGCAGCATGGCGCGCCTGAAGACGAGGTGTTGGTGATGAGCAGTTTTTCCAAACACTACAACATGACTGGCTGGCGTTTGGGCTGGTTGGTGGTGCCGCCGCAACATGTGAAGGCAGTAGAGCGGCTGGCGCAAAATCTGTTTATCTCTCCCTCAAGTCTGGCTCAGCAAGCGGCCTTGGCGTGTTTCACCCCAGCGGTGCAGAGCATCGCCGAGACCCGCCGACAAGCCTTTGAACGTCGCCGTGATCTGCTCTTGCGCGAGCTTCCCAAAATGGGGTTTCATGTACCCGTCGTGCCCGATGGTGGTTTTTTTGTGTACGCCGATTGTCGTCGCTTCACCGAAGACAGCTATCGTTTTTGTTTTGAGGTATTGGCCGCTACCGGCGTTGCTTTTGCACCAGGCATAGACTTTGGAGAGCATGAGGCCAGGCACTATGTGCGCATGGCCTATGCGGTGAATGAAGAAAAACTGAGCGAAGCGATGCGAAGGCTGAAGCAGTTTTTGTCAGCTTAGCCCCAATTACCCCCAGCGGCAAAGAGGGCATAAAGGGGGCATAAAGAGGGCTCACACAGCCTTGAGCTGGGTTAAAAAATCCAGCGAACGGGCGCGATAACCCAGAGCAATTTTTTCTATGCCTGCCACTTGCTCGGGGCTTAGAGTGCGCACCACCTTGCCGGGCGAACCGAGCACCAATGAGTAGTCGGGAATCTCTTTGCCTTCCCCCACAAATGCCTGCGCACCGATCAGGCAGCCCTTGCCTATTTTGGCTCCGTTTAATACCACCGCGCCAATGCCCACCAGCGAGCCATCGCCCACGCGACAGCCATGCAACATGGCATGGTGCCCAATGCTCACATTGATGCCCGTGCATAGGGTGTATCCGGGGTCGGTGTGCAGCACTGCTCCGTCTTGCACATTGGTGCCTGCTCCGAGATGAATGAGATCGTTGTCTCCCCGAATGACGGCGCTAAACCACACTGACACGGCGTCTTCCAAAATGACCTTGCCCATCACGCTGGCGCTGTCGGCGATAAAGTGGCCACTGCCACGCAGCTCTGGACGGTGTGCACCGAATTGATAAATCATCTGTTTTTGTTTCCCTAAAATAGACCCATGCAGATTGTAAACATTGCCACCTACCGTTTTGTGCCGCTTGCCGAGCTGGCAAGATTAAAACAGACCTTGCTTGTGCAGGCACAAGCAGAGGCGCTCAAGGGCACGATATTGTTGGCTGAAGAAGGCATCAATTTATTTTTGGCTGGCAGTGCCACTGGCATCGACACTTTTGTGCGTCAGGCGCTGGACAGCGATGTGCGTTTGCGTGGACTGGATTTGAAGCGGTCGTACTCAGATACTCAGCCATTCAAACGTTTGAAGATCAAAATCAAAAAAGAAATTGTCACATTCAAACAGACAGGCATCAATCCGGCATTGCAACCGGCCAAAGAAATCAGCCCGCAGCAACTCAAACAATGGCTGGACGAGGGCCGCGACGTTCTGCTTCTCGACACTCGCAATGAGTTCGAGTATCGTGCCGGCGCTTTCAAGCAAGCCGTGCAGCTGGGCAACCACAACTTTGTGGACTTTGCAGAAAAGGTGAAAAATCTTCCCCTTGATCAGCAGGCGCAATGGAAACAAAAAACCGTGGTGAGTTTTTGTACCGGTGGCATACGTTGTGAAAAGGCCGCCCCATTTCTAAGTGCCGAAGGCTATCAGCATGTTCTGCAACTTAAGGGCGGCATCTTGCGTTATTTTGAAGAAGTGGGCAAGGCCCACTACGAGGGCGATTGTTTTGTGTTTGATGAACGCCGTGCGCTAGATCCCACGCTGGCTCCAGCGGCCGCGCCTACATCCCTTTGAGTTTTTTACCGACCTGGTTGCGCGCAATAATATTTTTCATGATCTGGGCAGTGCCGTCGCCAATCTGAAAGCCCAGAATATCGCGCAGACGCTGCTCCATCACGCCGCGGTCATAGCCGGCATGACCGAAGCACAAAAGACATTGGTGCACCACTTCATAAGCCAGTTTGGGGGCCCACCATTTGCACATGGCCGCTTCAGTGGAGTGGGGCAGGTGCTGGTCTTTTAACCACAGAGCCTGATAGCACAGTAGTCTGGCCGCCGCGACTTGCGTAGACAGCTCAGCGAGCGGGTGTGACACACCTTGATGCGCGGCCAAGGCCTTACCGAAAGCCTGTCGCTCGGCGACATAGGCCCAGGTCTCATCTAGGCTTGCTTGCGCCACGGCCAGCACTTGCAGGCCGATCAGGGCCCGTGAGTAATCAAAGCCCTGCATGACTTGCACAAAGCCTTTGTTCTCATCCCCTAGGCGATGATTGCAGGGCACGCGCACTTGGTCAAAAAACAAGGAGCCACGCCCGATGGCGCGCTGACCGTGGCAATCAAAGCGTGTGCGGCTGATGCCCGGCAAATTGGTCGGAATGAACAGGGCCGTGACTCCGTGGGCGCCACTCTCCACGCTGCCTGTGCGACCAAACACCACGGCAGCATCGGCTTGGTCTGCTGCCGAGATAGAGGTTTTCTCCCCATTGACCACATAGTGCTCGCCATCTCGTGTGATGCGCAATTGCAGTTGTGCGGCATCGGAGCCTCCCCGTGGTTCGGTGAGGGCAATGGCAATGAGGGCTTCTCCAGCAATGAGTTTGCTCAGCCACGGCCCATGCACTTCCGGGTTGCCGTGTTCGCAGAGGATTTGTCCGTTGAGCGAGGCCAGCAGATTGATGTAGCTTTGCGACAGATCGGCCGCCGCAATGGCTTCGTGGATCACCCCCGCAGCGAGGCAGGAAAGCCCCGCCCCGCCTACGCTCTCGGGCAGTTCGGGGGCGATAAAGCCCAGCTCGCCCATCTCTTGCATCAGCGTTCGTCTGAGGCTGCGCTCATCGTTTCCCGCCAGAAAGCCAGGGGCTACTTGAGTGTCAGCAAAGCGGCGGGCTGATGCCTGTATCGCCAGCAGTTCGTCATTGAGATATGGGTTCATAAGTGGGGTCTGTGCAGGGGCCGTTGTTTGAACCAAGCCGCGATTGAATAGCGTTCTTGCTTGGCACTAAGAACTTCATGGGGAAATAATTCACTGCGAAAAAGCACGGCGCTACCGGCTGTTGGGGCGAGTTTGAGCACGAGCTGCTGGTGTCGATACAAAAGCAGCTCACCGCCAGCATCGCATGGCCAGGCGTGGTTCAAGTAAATGACGCAGGACAACACGCGGGCATCGTCTTGGCGAAAGCGGTCGACATGCAAGGCGTAGCTCTTGCCAATAGGGTAATAGGCGAAATGCGCCTCAAAATCATGCAATGACAGGTGCAATTCATGGTTAAGGGCTATGCGGATTTGTTCTAAGCAGGCAAGCACCATTTGTTCTAATGGCTCCTGTGTGTCGGGCTCTAGCCATTTAATGGCGTCACCGCGAATCTTTTTCACCATCACGCCTTGCTTGCTGATACCAGCCTCACGCAGATGACCCTGCGCCTTAAGTGTGTGGGCGTAGTGACTGAGCTGTTGCAATTCTGCCGATGCAAAAAAAGTATGATGCACGGCAAAACCTTGCTCAGAAAGAGATTCGAGGGTTCCAGTATTCAGAAACATGGCAAAATTCTAACCAGGCAATTGTGGCAGAAATAGCGCAGGCAATATTGTGCAATGCAACATGCTTTTTTTGTAAATCCCTGTTTTAATAGCGGGTTCAATATATTATTTGAGTTAGGAAATTTATGAATAAAACTTTTAAAGCCTTGAGCGTGGCGTTGATCGCAGTGGGCGGCCTCGTCGTCGCGGGCGCGGCACAGGCAGGCAAGACCATCGATGCCATCAAGGCCCGTGGTCAACTTGTGTGTGGTGTCAACACCGGCTTGGCTGGTTTCTCGGCAGCCGACAGTTCAGGCAATTGGACGGGGCTGGATGTGGACTATTGCAAAGCCTTGTCCGCTGCGCTCTTGGGTGATGCAGGCAAAGTCAAGTGGGTGCCACTCACGGCGCAGCAGCGCTTCACCGCCCTGCAGTCTGGTGAAGTGGACGTGCTGGCGCGCAACACCACTTGGACACTGACACGTGATGCCTCTTTGGGCATGGTGTTCGCTGGCGTGAATTACTACGATGGTCAAGGCTTTATGGTCTCTAAAAAGTCAAAGATCACCAAGGTTGAGCAGTTAAAGGGTCAGACAGTGTGCGTGCAATCTGGCACCACCACCGAGAAAAACCTCACCGATTTCAGCAAAGCCAAAGGCCTGGGTTTAAAGCCCGTGGTGTTTGAAAAAGTCGAAGCCGCCACCGGTGCTTACTTCAGCGACCGCTGCAAGGGCTACACCACGGACGCCTCTGGATTGGCCTCGGTGCGTAACAAAGAAGCAAAAGTACCCGATGACCACATCATCCTGCCTACTTTGATCTCCAAAGAGCCATTGGGCCCTTCCGTGCGTCGTGGTGATGATGAGTTCCTCGCCATTGCCAAGTGGGTGCACTTTGCCATGCTGGAAGCCGAAGAGTACGGTGTGAGCCAGGCCAATGTGGACGCACAAAAAACCAGCCAAGATCCGGTGGTGCAGCGTTTGCTGGGTGTGTCGGAAGACACGGGCAAACACTTGGGTCTGGACAAAGAGTGGGCCTATCGTGTGATTAAATCCGTGGGTAACTACGGCGAAGTGTTTGAGCGTAATGTCGGCCCCAAGTCTGCGCTTAAATTGCCTCGTGGCTTGAATAATCTGTGGAACAATGGTGGCTTGCAGTACGCTCCACCAGTCAGATAATTCACGTCTTTGACTAAAGGTGGGTGACGCGCTGGCGCAGCCCACCTTTTTTTACAACAAAAAATAGGAGAACGAATGAGTGCCCCACCAAAAGTGAACAAGTGGCAGGTAGGTAGTCAGGCCTTTCGTGGACTCATTTATCAAGTGCTGGCGATCGCTGCCGTGGTGTTTGTGGCGTGGTTTCTCACCAGCAACACCTTGGCCAATATGAAGGCGCGCGGCATTCAAAGTGGCTTTGGTTTTTTGACCAACACTGCGGGGTTTGACATTGGCGAGACCATGTTTGCCTACGATTCGAATGATCATTACTGGAAAGCCTTTGCCGTGGGCATGGCCAATACCTTGCGAGTGGCCATCATCGGTATTGTGCTCACCACCATTTTGGGGACT
This sequence comes from Pseudomonadota bacterium, assembly GCA_039796435.1. Lineage (GTDB taxonomy): Bacteria > Pseudomonadota > Gammaproteobacteria > Burkholderiales > Casimicrobiaceae > JBDKJU01. The sequence continues at coordinate 9,164 of JBDKJU010000084.1, forward strand.
CTGATTGGTGTCGGCCGATTCTCAAAAAATGGCTTGGTGCGTGGCCTGTGTCAGGCCTATGTTGAAATTTTTCGCAATATTCCCATACTCTTGCAATTGCTGATGTGGTACTTGGTAATGACTGAGTTATTGCCAAGCAGTGAGAAGGCCATTAGTTTTGGGGCTGGATTTTTCTTGAGTAAAGATGGGCTGTCATTTCCCATTCCCGCCTGGGCCACCGGGCACCTGTGGGCATTTATTGGTTTTGTTCTGGCGATGTTTGCAGTGTGGTGGTACAAACGTTGGGCGCGCGCAGAGTTTGAAAAAACCGGCGTGGCCCGCAGCCAGTTTTGGGTGCCAGTGGGGATGTTGTTGTTGGGCGCAGTGATAGGCTGGCTGCTTGGTGGAGCCCCGACCGCCATGCAAGTGCCAAAGCAAGAAGAAATCAATGTGCAAGGAGGCGCGGCCATCACGCCTGAATTCATGTCGGTGCTTTTTGGCTTGACGATTTATACCGCCGCCTTTGTGGCCGAG
>JBDKJU010000085.1:0-9295 GCA_039796435.1 Pseudomonadota bacterium
CACCGGCGGCTGCGTAGGAGAGGGGTTAAACGGAGCGCCCTCGCTGCCACCACCGCCACAACCTGTAAGCAACATCACCGCACTGACAGCAGCGGCAGCCGAAAGTAATTTAAAAGATTTCATGATAGACCGCATGGGGGTTCCAATCTTGCTTAAAAAACTATTAATGGTGCAATTCTACTTTATTCCCCGCGAATAATCACTATTAAATCAGTATTTTGTAGCTGATTCTTACGACCTTTCATCAGAAAGGCCACAATGACTAAATTTGCAGCTCTTGTTTTTAGTCACTTTTTCAAGTACAATAGTGCATTAACCTATACTTTTTCTGCATCACGCCTGATTCACTCTTGATCACGTGTTTGATTCTGCGAGCACAGCTAGGTTAACCCCCCATTGTTTTCATGTATCCAAGGATTTTTTGTGGACGCTTCCGTATCGCCAAATTTCAAGCCTAGCCTAAGCTATGGCCGCCCTGCCAAACAAGGCCTTTATGACCCACGCAACGAGCACGATGCCTGCGGTATGGGTTTCGTCGCCAATATCAAAGGGGTAAAGTCACATGCCATCGTGCAGCAAGGCCTACAGGTCTTGACCAACCTCACTCACCGTGGTGCGGTCGGGGCAGACAAGCTACAAGGTGATGGGGCGGGTATTTTGATTCAACTGCCAGACTCATTTTTGCGCAAAGAAATGGGCAAGCAAGGTATTACCCTGCCCAAGCAGGGAGACTATGGCGTGGGCATGGTGTTTTTGCCCAAAGAGCCCGCCTCACGCATGGCCTGTGAACAAGAAATAGAGCGCGCCATTGCCGCCGAAAACCAGATCCTGCTCGGCTGGCGTGATGTGCCTGTAAACAACGCCGGATTAGGTGAGGGGGTAAAAGCTCTAGAACCAGTCATCCGCCAAGTATTCATTGGCAAAGGCGAACACACAGACGGTGGTGATGCTTTGGAGCGCAAGCTCTATATCATCCGCAAAGCCTCCGGTCACGCCATTCAAGCCTTAAAGCTCAGGCATGGCAAGGAGTTTTATGTGCCCTCAATGTCGGCTCGCACCATGGTCTACAAGGGCATGTTGCTTGCAGATCAAGTGGGTGAGTTCTATCTCGATCTGCAAAACCCTCAGCTCACCACGGCCCTGGCCATGGTGCATCAGCGTTTCTCAACCAACACCTTTCCCACTTGGGACTTGGCTCACCCATTTCGCTACATTTGCCACAATGGCGAAATCAACACCCTGCGCGGCAATTTCAACTGGATACGCGCCCGTGAAAAAGCCATTGCCTCTAGTGTCTTGGGTGAAGACTTGAACAAAGTCTGGCCTTTGATTTATGAAGGCCAGTCTGACTCAGCCTCATTTGACAATTGCCTAGAGCTGCTCAATATGGGCGGCTATTCTCTGGCCCATGCCATGATGATGATGGTGCCAGAGGCATGGGGCGGCAACCCCTTGATGAGTGCCGAACGCCGCGCTTTCTACGAATACCACGCAGCCCTCATGGAACCTTGGGACGGCCCCGCCGCCATGGCCTTCACCGACGGCACTCAGATTGGCGCCACCCTCGACCGCAATGGCCTACGTCCCGCCCGCTATGTGGTGACCAATGACGACATGATTGTCATGGCCTCAGAAGTAGGCGTGCTTGACATCCCTGAAACCAAGATCATCAAAAAATGGCGTCTACAGCCTGGCAAAATGCTGTTGGTTGATTTGGCCCAAGGCCGCATCATTGACGATGAAGAATTAAAACGCGACCTCTCTGCCGCCAAGCCCTATGGGGAATGGTTGGCCAGCTCCAAAGTAGAGCTCCAAGATCTGCCTGAATCCGCTCCGGCGCAAGCCTCTAGCGTGTCCCTATTAGACCGTCAACAAGCCTTTGGCTACTCGCAAGAAGACGAGAAGACCTTGCTCACCCCGATGATGCTGAATGCTGAAGAGGCCACCGGCTCGATGGGCAATGATGCGGCCTTGACCGTGCTCTCCAATAAGCCCAAGGTTTTTTACCACTACTTCAAGCAACTGTTTGCACAGGTCACCAACCCGCCAATCGACCCCATCCGCGAAGAGTTGGTGATGTCGCTGCGCACTTTTATTGGCCCCAAGCCCAACCTTATTGTCATTGACTAGACCACCCCTAAGCCTCGCCTGGAAGCCGAACAACCTATCCTCTCCGCCGCCAACATGGAGAAGATTCGCAACATCGCCCTGTTCACCAATGAGCAATTCAAGGCCAAAGAATTGTGCATTTGTTACCCACGTGCCTGGGGCGCCGAGGGCGTCGAGGCAGCGCTGGCCTCCTTGTCGGCCTCTGCGGTGGATGCCATCACGCAAGGCTTTAACATCCTCATCATCACCGACCGTAAGCTTGATGCCGGGCACGTGCCTATCCCCGCCTTATTGGCCACCGCGGCGGTGCACGAGCACTTGGTCAAAGCCGGCTTGCGTACTAGCGCAGGCCTAGTGGTTGAGACCGGCTCGGCGCGTGAAGTCCACCACTTCGCCCTCTTGGCCGGTTATGGTGCCGAAGCCATTCACCCCTACCTCGCACTTGAGACCTTGGCGCAACTCTCCAAGTCTGTGCCCCAAATCAAGGCCGAAGAAACCGAGTACCGCTTCATCAAAGCCATTTGCAAGGGCCTGAATAAAGTCATGTCCAAAATGGGCATTTCTACTTACCAAAGCTATTGCGGCGCGCAGATTTTTGAGGCCGTGGGCCTGCAGTCTGAGTTTGTTGACAAATACTTCACTGGCACGCCCACAGGTGTCGAAGGCATCGGCATCTTTGAAGTGGCCGAAGAGGCCGTGCGCCTGCATCAAGCCGCCTTTGGAGCCGACCCAGTACTCGCCAACTCCCTCGACGTGGGCGGCGAGTACGCCTACCGTATTCGCGGCGAAGAGCATATGTGGACGCCCGACTCCATAGCCAAGTTGCAGCACGCCACCCGCGCCAACTCAGCAGGCACCTACAAAGAATACGCCCATCTCATCAATGAGCAGACCCGCGCCCTGAAAACCTTCCGCGGACTGTTCGAGTTCAACACCGCAGGCTGCACCCCCGTGCCCATCGAAGAGGTAGAGTCTGCCAAGGACATCGTCAAACGCTTTGCCACTGGCGCCATGTCGCTAGGCAGTATCTCCACCGAAGCCCACGCCACTTTGGCTGTGGCGATGAATCGCATCGGCGGCAAGTCAAATACCGGTGAAGGCGGCGAAGACCATTTGCGCTACCGCGACGAAATGCGTGGCAAAACCATTGGCGAAGGCGAGTCCCTTGCTTCCCGTTTAGGCGGCAAGCGCGTAGTGGCCAATTTCCCCTTGCAAAAGGGTGATTCTCTACGCTCCAAAATCAAACAAGTGGCCTCTGGCCGCTTCGGTGTGACGGGCGAATACTTAGCCAGCGCTGACCAAATCCAAATCAAAATGGCCCAAGGTGCCAAGCCCGGTGAGGGCGGTCAGTTGCCAGGCGGCAAGGTGTCGGAATACATCGGCCAACTGCGCTACTCGGTGCCCGGCGTGGGCTTGATTTCGCCCCCGCCACACCACGATATTTACTCCATCGAAGACCTGGCTCAGCTGATTCACGACCTCAAAAACGCCAATGCCCAAGCTGATATCTCGGTCAAACTGGTGTCCGAGGTCGGCGTCGGCACCGTCGCCGCAGGCGTGGCCAAGGCCAAGGCGGATCACGTCACCATCTCCGGTCACGATGGCGGCACAGGCGCCTCGCCAGTCTCTTCGATCAAACATGCCGGCACCCCTTGGGAGCTGGGCCTGGCGGAGACGCAACAAACCTTGGTGCTTAACAAACTGCGTGGCCGCATTACCGTGCAAGTAGACGGACAAATGAAAACTGGCCGTGACGTGGTCATTGGCGCACTGTTGGGTGCCGATGAGTTTGGCTTTGCCACGGCCCCCTTGGTGGTTGAGGGCTGCATCATGATGCGCAAATGCCACCTGAACACCTGCCCGGTGGGCGTGGCCACGCAAGACCCGGTCTTACGCGAAAAATTCTCCGGCAAGCCAGAACACGTGGTCAACTACTTTTTCTTCGTTGCCGAAGAAGTACGCGAATACATGGCCAAATTTGGCTTCCGCACTTTTAATGAGCTCATCGGTCGCGCCGATTTATTGGACACCAAAAAAGGCATCGCCCACTGGAAGGCCAAAGGCCTTGACTTTAGCCGCGTGTTCTACCAGCCCAATATGCCCGCTGAAGTGTCGCGCTACCGCGTCGAGTCGCAAGAGCATGGCTTAGAAGCCGCGCTTGACCACGAGCTCATCGATGCGGCACAAAGTGTGCTCAAGGATGTGCACTCTGCCAAGACCGCCAAAGTCGAAGCCAAGATCACCAACCGCAACCGCTCCGTGGGGGCCATGCTCTCCCACGCCTTGGTCAAAGTGGCCGACCCCAATCGTGGCAAGGAAGAGCGCATTCATGTTGCCTTATCCGGTATTGCCGGCCAAAGCTTTGGGGCTTTCTTGGCGCGTGGCATCACCTTTAGCTTAACAGGCAGCGCCAATGACTACACCGGCAAAGGTCTCTCGGGCGGCCGCATCATCGTCAAGCCCGACCCTGCTTGTCCGGCAGTGGCTGAAGAAAACATCATTGTTGGCAACACCGTGCTTTATGGCGCTACCGAAGGGCAGGCCTTCTTCCGTGGCGTGGCGGGCGAACGCTTTGCGGTGCGCAACTCAGGTGCCACAGCCGTGGTGGAGGGCAATGGCGACCACGGTTGTGAATACATGACTGGTGGCACCGTGGTGGTTCTCGGCCACACCGGACGCAACTTCGCCGCCGGCATGTCAGGCGGCAAAGCCTTTGTCTACGATCCTGGCAAACGCTTCAAAGACCACTGCAACATGAGCATGGTGAGCCTTGCCCCCCTGCAAAGCGAGGCCGAGCAAAACGCTGCCGCAGAAAAACGCGTCTTGCACGCAGGCCAAAACGACGAAGCCCACTTAAAGAGCCTCATCGAAGCCCACCTCGCCCACACCGGTTCCTCGGTGGCCAAGCGTATTTTGGACAACTGGGCCAGCGAGCGCGCCAACTTCGTGGTGGTCTTCCCGCTCGAATACCAACGCGCCCTCTCCGAACAGTGGACGGCTTTACACAACACACAAGCAGTAAGCGCATAAGAGATACATCATGGGAAAAATCACTGGATTCATGGAGCTCGCCCGCGTAGACGAAAGCTACGCCCCCCCTGTCGAGCGCAAAAAGCACTACAAGGAATTTGTCCTCACTCTAAAAGATGCGGAGGCCAAGCAGCAAGGCGCCCGTTGCATGGATTGCGGCATCCCCTTCTGCCACAATGGTTGTCCTGTCAACAACATCATCCCTGACTGGAACGACCTAGTTTACAAAGGCAATTTCCAAGAAGCGCTAGAGGTTCTGCACTCCACCAACAACTTCCCCGAATTCACTGGCCGCATCTGCCCCGCACCCTGCGAGTCTGCTTGCACTTTGGGCATTAACAATTTGCCCGTGGGCATCAAGTCCATCGAGCACTTTATCATCGACAAAGGCTGGGAAAACGGCTGGGTCACACCGCAAATCCCCGCCCACAAAACCGGTAAAAAAATTGCCGTTGTTGGCTCCGGCCCGGCTGGTCTTGCCACAGCTCAACAGCTCGCCCGCGCAGGCCACAGCGTCACGGTATTTGAAAAAAACAGCCGCATCGGTGGACTTTTGCGCTATGGCATTCCTGATTTCAAAATGGAAAAATGGCTCATTGACCGCCGCATAGAGCAGATGCAAGCCGAAGGCGTGACATTCAAAACCGGCGTCATGGTGGCTACTTTGCCCGCAGGCAGCACCGTCGGTAATGACTCACAAGAGTCCATCACGCCCGCCGAGTTATCCGCACAGTTCGACGCGGTGGTCTTGGCCGGTGGCGCAGAACAGCCACGCGATTTGCCCGTGCCAGGCCGTGAACTCGCTGGGGTGCACTTCGCCATGCAGTTTCTCCCCACGCAAAACAAAGTCAATGCAGGCGACCAAGTCGCAGGACAAATCATGGCCACCGGCAAGCACGTGGTGGTCATCGGCGGGGGCGACACCGGCTCTGACTGCGTAGGCACATCCAACCGCCACGGCGCGGCTGGCGTGGCGCAGTTTGAACTCCTGCCACAACCCCCCGAGACCGAAAACAAGCCCTTGGTGTGGCCTTACTGGCCGATTAAGCTGCGCACCTCCTCTTCGCACGAAGAAGGCTGTGATCGTGACTGGAGCATCACCACCAAGCGCTTCGAAGGCAGCAATGGCAAGGTTGAAAAACTCATCGGTGCTCGCGTCACTTGGAACAATGGCAAGATGGAAGAAGTGCCCAACTCCGAATTCGAAATGAAGGCTGATTTGGTGCTCCTCGCCATGGGCTTTGTTTCGCCCGTGCAAAGCATTCTTGATGCCTTCGGGGTTGACAAAGATGCCCGCCAAAACGCCAAGGCCACCACGGACAACTACCACACCAATGTCGCTAAAGTATTCGCTGCAGGGGACATGCGCCGAGGCCAGTCCTTGGTGGTGTGGGCCATCCGCGAAGGCCGTCAGTGCGCCCGCGCGGTAGACGAGTTTCTCATGGGCAATTCAAACTTGCCGCGTTAGAGCAGCAGGTCTCTGTCTCCACGCGGGATGCGCCTTTACAAAAGCTGAAAGATTAAAGCGGCAACCACGGTAGGGGGAATCGCTGCCAAAAGCAGGCCACCTACCGACACAGCGTTACCTGTAAATCGATCTTTCAATATGGCCACGCCCGCCGGATTGGGGGCATTGGCGATGACGGTAAGCCCACCACCAGCCACTGCCCCGCCGACCAGGGCCACTTTAAAGTCAGCACTTAGCCCGGTGACCAAGGAACCCAGATAAGTCAAAGCAGCATTGTCGGTAACCGCAGTCAACATCAGCGCCGCATAAAACACTGTGCGACTTTCCATATTGCTCAACAAGGGCTGCAACCACCATTGCTGCATACCGCCCAATACCACCAAGCCTGCTAGAAAGAACGCCACCAGCAAAGCCTCACGAAAAATCAGTGCATGTTGGTGTTTTGGGTAAGCACTGACAAAACCCAAAAAGAACAGCAAGAGAGCCATAAAAATCACCGCATGATGCGCGCACACCACCACGGCAACTAAAAATAATAAATGTATTAAGCCCACTATGAGTGGCACTGGCTCGCCTTCATTGCCGTACTCATGTTTGCTACTGGCCAATTCATGCCTGAAAAAAATGGTGGCTGCCGCCGCATTGATACACACCACCACTATCGCCTTCCAACCAAAAGTGTTGAACATAAAAGGCAGATCCCAAGCCCATTTGCTTGCCACCATCAACACCGGAGGAGCGGCAAAGTGGCTGAGGGTGCCGCCCACAGAAATATTGACAAACAACACGGCCAGACTCACGTACTTGAAGCGCTCGCTGCGCTTCTGTGTAAAGACCGTGCTGCGTAAAATCAAGGCAGCCACGGTCATTGCCGCTGGTTCTGTGATCAAGGAGCCGACCAATGGCACTATGGCTAAGGTCACCAAATACATGCCTGTGCTAAGCCTCATTGGCAGACATTGCGCCAAGCTCAGCACCAAGCGTCGAGCAAAATACAACACCGGTTTTGTGCCCGCAATCACCATGATGACGAACACAAACAAGGGCTCTACGTACTGTCTTGATTCAAGATACTGAATCGCGGCGCTCTGCCCATGTCGCCCCAATATAAGCAAAACCAACATCAGCGCCCAAAAGCCAAACACCACCTCCACCTCACCCAGCAGATGCCATACCCCTGCGTGTTTAGGATAATGCGCCGCTAGGCCATGCAGTCGATTGGCTGATAAGGTATGCATCAATGCCAAGGCAAAAACGACTACCGCGCCCCACTGCATGAAAGGATCTGTAAAAAGGGTCATAAGCAAAGCCTGTAAAAGCACAGACCCTCACTATAAATGATACAGACCCTGTTCGCGTTTTCCTAATATCTTGGGCTATCTTGCCTGGCCATCTGTATTATTGATCCTCCTGTGGTTTGCTTAGCAAGCGCTCTACGCCCAACATCACCGGCACCCAGCCCACATACATGATTAAATCGACCACCTCTTCTCCTGCATGCCAACCCGGTTCAAACGCCGGATGCATGTTCAACCATTGCTCCAACATATCAAAACCGACCAACCACAACACCATGAGCCCAAGCATGAGGTAGCGTTTGCGCTCAAGTGGCGACCAAGTGCGCCATAGAGTCGGCATGACCACTATGCCAATGGCCAATGTAAACATCAATACTTTTAGCCAATGATGATCCTTTGCCCACTCTTTAACAAAGCCCTCTGAGAAAATCATTTTCATCGCCGTCCACGCCAGAATTGCGCCACCTAAGGTAATGATGTGTGGATACCGTTCCACCAGGCGTACCACCATTTGTGCGCCAAACATGATGATTGGCACGCTGATCAGCAAGCCTAAAGTCACCAATAAAAAGCTGCCATGTGCAGCCCCGCCTATAGCGACCACATTTTCTATGCCCATAGCCGCATCAGCAATCACTACCGTCATAATGGCCTGTCGTAAACTGGCCTGCACCAGCTCGCTTTGCGGCTCGCTCTCGCCTTCGCCATTCTGCGCATCCCCCGGCTGCACCAATCGGTACGCGATGACCAGTAAGATAAGACCGCCGGCAATTAGAAAACCCGGTATCTTGAGCAACCACACCACGATGAGGGTAAACATGGCGCGCACTGCCACCGCCGCCACACTCCCCCAAAACAAGACTTTCTTTTGCCACTCTGGTGGCAAGCGTCTGGCCGCAAGGCCAATCACCAAGGCATTATCCCCCGCCAAGGCAAGGTCTATCAAAATAATGGCCAATAAGGCCGAGTAAAACCCCGGTGTAAAAACCTCGGAGAAATTAAACATATTGCTAAAGAAGGCATCCATCACATATCCTTTCTGCCTCACCAAAGGTGATGCGTTAGTGATGGTCTTGCCTGCAAAGCCCTGACCTTATGCCAAAGATTTGCCGTAACACCGAGAGCAAGCGATGCTGGCCTACCCCGTCCTGACGATGTTACTTCACACGAAATGTGTGACTGAGCTACTCCCCATAAGATGTATGTTAGCACAAGCGATCCTTCTTCATACTGAGCGGCGAGGCTACAGTACACTGTGCGCTGTCATAGCTTCAAACGATACCAGTACACCATGTTCACGCACATACTAATAAAATTCGCGGCCTTGGGCTGCTGTTTTGCCCTTCCACTCATGGCGCAAAATCATCAACTTGACGACCTGCCTGACGAC
>JBDKJU010000086.1:0-3400 GCA_039796435.1 Pseudomonadota bacterium
AGGCGCCATACTCACTGCCACGGCCAGCACGGGCAACTCGGCCAATCCCAACAGATCCGCCACCCTGTTGCACACCCAGGCAGGCGCACCTGCAGCCACAAGCATCGCCTGCACCAGCCTCAAGCTTGAGCGCGGCTCTGAGCAGCAAGGGCCCAACATTATCAATGGGGCAGTAGGGCTTATCGCTACGCCCACCGGCTGCGGGTGGACAGCTGCCTCCAACCAGGCTTGGCTCTCCATCACTCAAGGTGCCAGCGGCAAGGGCAGCGGCAGCATCAATTATCAAGTGATTGCCAACGCCACAAGTGAAGAGCGTAAGGGCGTACTCACCATCACCGGGGCAGCAGGCATCGCCACCACCATCACGGTGGTGCAGGCGGGTACAGCCACGCTCAACATCCCCGCTGAGGCCGGCAGTGGCGACGGTGGTGGTGATGGCAGCTCTGGCGCAGGCGAAGGCTCTGGCGGCGGTGGCGAAGCTCCTGGAGGCAGGCAGCCTAGAGAAACAGACGAGCAGTGATGTCAAAGAACCATGTGCAAGCTAAAATTGCGTGTCAAAGTTAATTCATCATGACCGACCAAGAACTGAAAAATTTGGTGGCTAAGCTCGCCATCAAATCAGACCGAATCGACGCACAGATAGCCCAGCTCGTCAAGGCACAAGCCAGAACAGATGCGCAGTTGGCTATTACTGCCACCCAATTGGCGAAAACCGATGCGCAACTGGCGAAAACCGATGCGCAACTGGCGAAAACCGATGCACAGCTGGCAAAAACAGATACGCAACTGGCGAAAACTGATGCGCAGCTGGCTCGTACTGATGCACGCTTGGAAAAAGTAGCCAAAAAATTGGACGCAGTCGCCGAGATGTTGGGTGGCGTGGCCAACAGCAACGGCGAGATCACCGAGGAATTTTTTTTCAATAGCCTGTCGCACACCCCGCAAATTGGAGATCTTCATTTTCAGGAAGTGAAGGCCAAGGTGATCTTAAAAGATGCTGGCCAAATCAAGGCAGAGCTGGATATTTTGATGTTAAATGGACAGGCGGCAGCGGTCATCGAGGTCAAGCACCGTCCCAACAAAGATGATGTGGCGCAGGTCTTAAAGGCAGTGGCACAGTACAAAGACAGTCTGCCCGCTGGTAAAAAATACAAGATCTACGGCGGGATTGCTGGCTTTAGCGTGTCACGTGGTGTGATCAATGCGGCCAAAGAAAATGGCCTTTTTGTGCTCAAACAAGCGGGCCTGGTGATCACCAGCCAAACTCAGGCGATGAAGGCTTTTTAAGCCCGCCCTCAGCACCATCACCGGTTCGCGGCCTCGCGACCTCGTTCAGCGATTCAATGCGCCAGAATTTTGGAAAGAAAATCTTTGGTGCGCTCTGATTGCGGGTGATTGAAAAACTCATGTGGCGTGTTTTGCTCGATGATCTGACCTTGGTCCATGAAGATGACACGGTCAGCCACGGACTTGGCAAAGCCCATTTCATGCGTGACGCAGAGCATGGTGATGCCTTGATTGGCAAGCTCTATCATCACGTCCAACACCTCTTTGATCATCTCAGGGTCAAGGGCCGAGGTAGGCTCATCAAACAACATGATGTGCGGAGTCAGGCACAGGGCACGCGCAATAGCGACGCGCTGCTGCTGTCCACCCGAGAGTTGCAAGGGGTATTTTTGTGCCTGCTCGGCAATGCGCACCCGTTGTAGCTGCGCCATGGCTTTTTCTTCTGCCTCTTTCTTCGGCACCTTGCCCACCCACATCGGTGCCAGCGTGAGGTTTTCAAGCACGGTGAGATGGGGGAAAAGATTGAACTGTTGAAACACCATGCCCACATTTTTACGCACTTGGTCAATGGCCTTGATGTCATCGCTCAGTTCAATGCCGTCAACGATGAGCTTGCCTGTTTGGTGTTCTTCCAAGCGGTTGATGCAACGAATCAAGGTGGATTTTCCCGAGCCGGACGGGCCGCAAATAACGATGCGTTCGCCCTTCTTGACATGCAGGTCTATGTCGCGCAACACATGAAAATTATTGCCATACCATTTGTTGACTTTATCGAAGGTGATGATGTGTTCTTGACTCATGATTAGCGTAATTTGGATTTGTTGACTTGGGCTTCAATCCACAGCGAGTAGCGTGACATGGCGAAGCAACCGATGAAATAAATGAAGGCGATAAACAGATAGCCCTGAATCTTGTACGGCCGCCAGTCCGCGTCGGAATTCAGCGCCAGACCCAGGGCCCCCGTCAGCTCATACAAGCTCACAATAGTGACCAGGGAAGTGTCTTTAAAAATGGAGATGAAATTGTTCATGATGCCCGGCACCACCATCGCCAAGGCTTGTGGCAAGACAATTTTGTTTTGCGTCTGCCAATACGATAAACCAATACTTTGCGCAGCTTCGACCTGACCTTTGGGAATAGCCTGCAAGCCACCGCGAATGATTTCCGCCATGTAGGCAGCCGCAAACAGCGTAATGCCGACCAAAACGCGTATCAGCACGTCAACCGAGAAGCCCTGTGGCATGAACAAAGGCAACATGAACGAAGCCATGAACAGCACCGAGATCAAGGGCACACCACGTATCAGCTCGATGTATACCGTGCAAAATGTGCGTATCGCGGGCAGGCGTGAGCGGCGCCCCAAAGCCACCAGCACAGCAATTGGAAAAGCGCACACAATGGAAATGGTGGACAACAAAAGCGACAGCGGGAAACCACCCCAGCGATCCGTTTCTACCTTGCTTAAGCCCAGCACTCCGCCATACATCAGCACAAAGAAAATAGCCAGTATCAACACCCACAAGAACGGCAATGCCTTGTTCCAGAAGGCGCGGATACACGAGCACACCAAGAGGCCGATCATCAGCAGGGTAGCCAGCAATGGTCGCCACTGCTCTTCAAAAGGGTAGCGCCCAAACAAGATAAGGCGGTATTTTTCAGCAATCACCCCCCAACAAGAGCCTGCCTGTACTGCTCGGCAGGCCTCGGCATCCGGAGCCCACACCGCGCGGGTGATGCCCCAATCAAACAACTGCGGCAACACATACACAAAGAAGCCAAGAATGATGAGTGTGGCGATTGCCGAGTACACATTCGCAAATAAATTTTTGCGCATCCATGCCACCGCTCCCGTGCTGCGATTTGGCGCAGGTCTGGGAGCAATAATTTCTGTTGCGAGAAACATGCTTGTCATTCCTATCTTTCTTATCTCTCTTTAATGGCGGCTTTGCTGTTGTACCAATTCATCAAGCCCGAAGTCAGCAAGGAGGTCGTAAGATATACCGCCATGATGATGGCGATGCACTCAATGGCACGCCCAGTTTGGTTAATCGAGGTATTGGCAATAGACACCAAGTCCGGATAGCCAATGGCCACCGCCAAAGAGGAGTTTTTG